>CAZXGX010000017.1:0-24513 GCA_964640475.1 uncultured Candidatus Bathyarchaeia archaeon | reverse complement strand
GATAAGAGCTGAAAGCATCTAAGCTCGAAGCCTCTCCCGAAAAGAGGCAGCCATTTCCGTTTCACGGGACGAAGGCTCTCATAAAAGATGAGTTTGATGGAGCTGGGGTGTACGCTAGAAGACTTCGGTCGACTAGCTCAGCCTGCAGCCACCAATCGCCTAAGATGTCGAGTCAATGATAGTGTTTGAGCGATATTTGCGTGAGACCTTTAATGTGTTTGGAGTGTTGCAGTCGTAATTTGGCCTATGCATGGAGTAACTGTCACCATGAATAATTTTATAAAAATTAGCTTTTTTAGTATTTTTCATTCATTAATAAAAAGTAATTAGGACAGCCACGCCAACTAATGCCACATTTGCTCCAAAACCAGAGGCTTCAAGGGCTGATGGGAGGAATGACAATTTCTGGTTTTTGGGGCTTGAGGAGAGGTTTGTGGTATATTTTTGGGTTGGCGTGGCCGATTTTGTTTTTGAAGGGCGTTTTGTTTTCGAAGAGTGAGTGTTTTGATGTATAGTTTTGGGTTGGGAGTATTGTGTTTTTGTAGGGCTTGGTTTTTTGAAGCAGATCCATAAGCAGACTGCGGCGACTATGACTGAGGCTGATAACGCAATAATTTGGCCTGCTGGGATTGTTTTTGGTTCAGGTGGTGTTGCTGTTGGTGTTGAAGAGTTTGAAGCCAAAAATGTTGGTGTCGTTGTTGGAGAAGTTGTGTTGATGTCTGCACCTATTTCTTGAGCGGTAAGTGAGAGTGGAATTATGCGATTGTTGGATTCTGCATTATTTGGATAATTGGATTTAACAGAGAAGGCAATGGTTGACAGCATTAAGAATGCTAAGATAACTCCAAATATTGCCCATCTGTTCATGCCCTTTTTCGCCTCAAAAGGCTCTTAACTTTTAGATGTAAAAGCGTTATCGTCAAGGTTTCTTGACTAAAACTGGCAAACATCAAGTCAAACTTTCTTTACTAAACAAGAACACTATATTATTCAACTAAAATTGTTTCTTTAATAGCTCTTTTTTGAAAAAGTTTTATACACAATACTTGATAATACGAACATAGTGATTAACATGGCTGGTTCTGAAGAAGAAATTTATTCAATAATGTTCAAATCACTCAAGCATCCAGCACGCCGCAAGATTCTCCGTATGCTATCAAGCAAACCTATGAGTTTTATGGAGATGGTTGACACTCTTGGTGTTTCCACTTCCCATTTAACTTATCATTTGGAAAGTTTAGGTGAACTTGTTACAAAAACAGAAACGGGTGAATACAAGCTTTCATCATTTGGGGTAGCAACTGTTAGTGCTATGAAAGGTGTTGAGGAAGCCCCTGAGCTTGTAATTAGGCAACGTTTAGGTTTATCTTTTAAATGGAAAACCTTTCTTGTTGGATTATTAATTTCCGTATTGCTTCTTTCGAGTATTGCTACACTTCAATTTATTAACATAGGTCAATTAGCTAGTCATCAGGAATCCCTTGAGGCAGAAAATCAACAGTTGCTTTCTTGGGGAGTAGGCACCAATAAAGTTTCTTCATTTCTACAGGAAGTAGCTCAAATCGATAAGAATGTATACAAAATAACATTGCTTAGTAACACGATTGCGTATCGTTCAGATATCGTTTCAGCTGAAGAAGTTATTCGGTATTCTTTAACAAGTAACACAAGTAACCTTGACATTTTTATCCGCTTTAGAAACAATCATTTTTCACGCTATGATTTAACCCCGATAGAGACAGTTCCTATTCTTATTCAAAATCAACCTAGTAGTATTCTCGAAAACGCTAAGGCAACTCTTGAGCGTTATAAAGCCTACTCAAATGACAGCTACCTAGATGAGATGAGTGATCTAATAGCTCAGGTTACAACAGTAGGCAGCATTGAATTAACTCAAGGCAACCTCAAACTAAGAATCATTGATAACGGTGCAGGAAACGGAGAAGTTCACTGGGTTTACACTGAGTCAGGTATTGAATACACCTCAAAAGCTGTTGACATGAAGTTTGAAAATCGTGTTCTAAAACATATGATGGATGGTTACTTCTTGTTTACAGTAAGCAGTAATACAAACCTTGCAATTTCACAGGAAGAAGCTGTAACGATAGCTAAGAATTATGCTAAGTCGATGTCATGGGTAATTAATGGAGAACAAATTAAGGGCTTCAATGTTCTAGATGAGCCTGTTTCAATTCAAATGGCTCCGCATCCTAGAACTGGAACTAACAATTTAATTCCATACTGGTATGTTGTATTGAAACTTGATCGAACCTACTCTGATGGAACTAACACTTTCACTGCAGGAATCTTCGGGGATAATGGAGAAGTAATTAACATTCAAATGGAGAGTCGTTAACCAAGAGTTGCTACGAAAAGATAGCATTTGAGTGCATCATCATCTATGACGTTAACCAGACTCAAACATGTGTCTTCAAAAAGATCCAAAAAAGCGGTTAACGCAAAAGCCTTTTTTAATCCAGAAACTACAATCTTGCCTTCTGATTTGGTTACACGGCTTATTTCAAGTAGTGTTTCTTTAGGGTTAGGCATATTCTGTAGAACGGTGAAAGAGAAAACCAATTCAAAGCTTGCTTTTTTGAATGGTAAATGGTCAGCATCAGCTAACAAAACATGTGTGTTACTGTAGTTTTTTGTTTGTTCTTTAGCTTTTAACAGTAGCTTATGAGAAATATCAATTCCAACAACCATTTCAGCCTTACCTGCAGCTTTCTCAAAAAAGAGGCCGCTGCCGCAACCTACATCTAAAATCACGCAGCCATCAAGGCTGATGTTTTCCAGAGCTTTTGAGTATTTAGCTTGCTGTTCTTCCTTGTATAATCCCTCGTACATTTCTGAGGAGGCATCATATTGCTGAATTACCTTTCGCTTTTTTCTCCAAACAGTCACAGCTTTTCCTTCAAGAAATCTTATGTACCCAAGAGCTGTCTAAAATACCTCTAGGCTGAAAAAGACGTGCAGGAACCTAACCAAAACAACAAGATTTGTGTATTAATCGAGCCTTCACTTGCAGAAGCAAAAGTGTTAATTGAAAAAGCCTTCGTTCAAAGAAGAACTCTGATAGTTGCTGGCAACTGCCAAGTAAATTATACAGGCAGAGCTAATTCGAAGCTTGAACTGGGCGAACGGCTTCTTATAATTAAATCAGATGGCTCTTTGCTTGTGCACCGTCCAGTTGGTTATGAGCCTGTGAATTGGCAGCCTTCAGGTAGCGTGTTTCATACCCAAATAAAAGGTGACCTGCTTGAAGTCCATGCGGTAAGACAAAAGCCCCGAGAAAACGTTAAAGTCTTATTCACAAAAGTGCTCACTATTTCTGTGTTAAGCCTTCAAGACGCAGGCGATTTCACTCTTAACGCCAGTGAAGAAGACATGCATAAAGCTATTTTAGTTAAACCTGACCTCATTGAGGATGGTTTTAAACCTATTAGTTACGAAAAAAAAGTGGAACCTGGCTTCGTAGACGTTTATGGTACAGATAAACAGGGCAGGCTAGTTGTTGTTGAGGTTAAAAGGAAAACCGCAAGTAAAGAAGCGGTGCTACAACTTGCAGGTTATATTGACGCTATAAAAGTTAAGGCTGACAGACCAATTCGCGGTTTGCTAGTTGCACCAAGCTTAGGTAAAGACGTGCAAAGAATGCTGTCTACCCTGGGCTTAGAATTTAAAGCCTTGGACCCAAAAAAATGTGCAGAGGTTTTGAAGAAAACTGAGAATTCAAAATTAGAGAAATTTTTTAACGGTGCTTAGCGATAAATTTTAAAAAACAAACCTGTTATAGTGTGCATGAATTTCATGCAAGCTCCTGTTAAACAATATACTCTGCCTTTCGTGATGAAATCGGAAAACCAAAGAGAATCCTTTGGTAGTGATGCTGAAGCTGCTGCAGTTTTTGCGATTTCTGAGTTGGATCGTAAAAGTAGCGGGATATTAAATAAGTGGGCAGGAGAAAAAATTGTTTTTATAACAAAAATAGGTTATCCTTTATGGCTGATTCCTAGAGGAGAGATAACTTATGTTTTTGATGGTTTGGATAAATCCAGCTATAACTGGCAGTACTATGAGACAACTAGTATGGAGTTTGAATTAGAAAATCTTGAAGTTGCTTCCAAACTAAGAGAAACATACCAAGAGTTTCTTGAGATAGCCCAAAATAATTTTGAGCAAAACTTGACCCGAAAAGAATTATCTTGTAGTGGTTTAATTGGAGACGTCAGTTTTCTTGGGGAGTTGGGTCTTTATCGTAGAGAAGCCACGGAAATTATTACTCAATATCAAAATGTAGCTCTACTTTTAACAGCCCTTGAAGAGGCAAAAGCTAATCTGGTTGTAAATGAGATTGAAAACATTCAAATCAGTTTTAGAGAAAAAACAGAAAAGCAAAAACAGCTATCACAGTTGATAAACAAAACAACTAACCAGTACATAATAGGATTGCAGTTTGAAGCTGATGCTGTAAAAGATGAGGCTGAAGCTAAAATAAAAGCACAAGAAGAAGTAATCAATCCAAAAATTGCTGGCCTGAGCAAAGAGTATAATGCGAAAATAAAAAATGTTGAAAAGAATATTAAAAAAGAACAGCTCTTACTACAAAAACAAAAAAGTGGGCTTCAAAAAACTATTAAGATATTTGTAAAAAAAATTGAGCAATATAATAAGTATGAAAAGGCTCAATCAAATAAACATAATTCATACTCTGAAAGTAACTGGAAAAAGAAAGCTAAATGGTCAAAAAAAGAGCTCTCTGAACTTCAAAAGCATCATGAAAAAACCACAAAACAACTTAAGGCTCTTGATGAACTGAAAATTAATGAAATACTCCAGCTAAGAACTGAACTTCAAGTAAAAATTAAACATGAACGCCAACCCATAGAAGATATAGAATTATCTAGAGATGCAAAGTTATTAGTTTTTAGACAAGAAATTCAAGAATTAGAAAAACGAAATAGAATTGTATCAGAAAAACTTGCTACCGCAATTAAGCAAAGAGAAAGTGCAATGTCAAGAGCAGGTCCTTTAGGAATTAAATCTGATCCTAAAATAAAAAAGCCAGTTATACTTTATATTCCATTTTACTTAACGTGTTATCAGTCAGATATGTATAGACGATATCTTACTTTTCCTCCATCAGTGATGGGCTGTATTGGGTTTTCAGCTAAACTTAAAAGAGTATTAGGTAGAACAAAAATAAGAGATCTGCTAAATTCGCGGTTCAAATCCATCTCGGGTATAGCTGAAAAAATTCGTTTGAATGCTTCAACTAGCTCAGAGTTTGCGACTGAAATAGAAAAATTGGCTCAAAAAAATAATGTGATTGATAGTAATGTTTCGCGTATAGATCTTAAGAAGGGTTTGTTCTCTTTGAAGGTTGAGGGTTGGATTTCAGAAACTGAGTATCAATGTTTTCTTAAAGCAATATAATAGCTTATTATATTCTTGTTTTAAGGGTTTCAAAAAGCTTAATTGTATTTTGCTTTACCTATTATTTGTTAATCTTCAATATTATTCGCAATAGAAGGTCAATTGAGAAATGGATGATGTTGGCAACTATATTCTAAAATTAAGATATCTATACACTATAAATGTGTAAAAATCAAATAATAAGAAATAACCTATCTCTCAAACAAAAAAGGTGTGTCTATATGAAAAAATATGGCGGAAAAACCTCAACAGCTATAATACCTTATCCTGAAAATAAAATTCTGCTAATAAAACGTGATACTGTACCTTTTAAAGGGTATTGGGCTTTGCCTGGTGGAAGAATGGATCCAGGCGAAACTATTGAACAAACCTGTGTTCGAGAAGTAAAAGAAGAAACAGGTTTGGATGTAGTTATAGTTCGTAAAGTAGGGGAATATCATGAACCGGGAATAGAGGATGACATTGAATACGATTACTATCCAACATGTTTCTTAGTCAAGGTCGTTGGTGGAGAAGCAAAAAAGCAAGATAGCGAAATTAAAGATATGCAGCTTTTCAATCTTACTGATCTTCCAAATCCTTTAGCGTTCAAACATCAAGAAATGATAGATGACTACTTGAAAACGCGTCAATCATAATTTATACGCAATCATTCAAGTTGTTTGGATCTGTAAAAATCTTTAATTACCCTACAGTGTATTAGTGCAGAAGGAGAACAAAATGCCAAGAGCTTATGTTTTACTTAATGTAGAGTCTGGCTCGGAAGACACGGTCTTAAAACAACTTAGAAATATCTCTATCGTTGAAGAAGCATACGTTTCATATGGCGTTTATGATTTGATTGTTAAAGTTAAAGCTAACACGATGGAAGAGATGAAGGAGACTATATCTCATAAAATCCGAAGCATAAACCAAGTGCGTTCTACATTAACGCTCATAATGGTTGAAGAATAAACATTAACCTGAAACTTCCCATATTCATAGTTATTTTTTATTTTTAGCGCTATCTTTGGTAACACTTTAGAATTAAGCTTAAATTCAAACATGTTCATAATGCATACTGATCTGCCTTGGCTATTGATAGTGAACGTGTAAAAAAACCAAAGCTTCCTAAAAAGAAAATTCTGAAGAAAGCTTTGAAAAAGAAATAACCTGAACGAATAAAAAACAAAGAATAAAAATAGAATTGATAGAATACAGTTTGCTTATTTTGGTGTTGCCAGATACTTAAGGTGGAATGGTTTGATTACTATTCCAGACTTTAGATCTGAATGGAATGTTTGACTTTCAACAACCCAATCGGACAGTTCTGAATCATGCGCTCTGATAAACTGTGAAAAGCTTGGGAAGTCTTCATGAAGTGAAATGCATACTGCGTCCCAACCCATACCTCTTCCGTCTAAAACGAGGATTACATTTGGCTGTTTTAAGTACCATTCTTTGAGTTTCTTAAGTGATTCTTCTTTTTCTGCACCGGTTTTGTTCTTTAGTTTGCTTTTAAGGTAGGTGAAGGCTGCTATTTCAAAACCAATTTGACCGAACTTTGGAATAACAGTATACCCTTCAATAAAGTTTTCTTCAAGCATTGCTCGTCTTCTTGTTACTGTTGGCTGTGAGACACCTAATGCTTTAGCTAATTGTCTATCGCTCCTATGGGAATCCTTCATTAGCTCGAAAAGAAGTTTATAGTCTATCGGTTTTAGGTCTTTCATTGAAATCATCTTGTTATTCTTATGCATTTTTTGATATACTATATAAACATCGTTGTTTTGTTTTGAAGAATTCATCACTATTTTAGGGTGAATTAACAACAGGAACGCTTAAGAGAGGTTTTTTATTAAATTCAATCAAGTGAGTAATGGTATGACTACTCAATTAATGCATGATGTACGTAACGAAGTTACCGATTTGCTACAAAAACTGATCCGTTTTAATACAACTAATCCTCCAGGAAATGAAATACACGCTGCGGAATACTTGCAAGAGGTTTTAAGTAAAGCGGATTTTAAGTGTGAACTTTTTGAATCTAGACATGAAAGAGGTAGCTTAATTACAAAGCTTAAGGGAACTGGCGAAAAGCCAAGCTTGCTTTTATTGTCACATCTTGATGTAGTGGCGGCAAATTCGGCTGAATGGAGTATTGATCCTTTTAGTGGAGAAGTTAAGGATGGTTTTGTTTGGGGCAGAGGTGCATTAGACATGAAAAGCATGACTGCCATAGAAGTCATGACCCTTCTGCTGCTAAAAAGAAACAACATCAAGTTAAAAGGCGATGTGTTGTTAGCTGCAACAGCTGATGAAGAGAAAGGTGGCTTTGACGGTGTCGGCTACTTGTTACAAAATTTTAAGGAAAAATTCTATGCAGATTACGTTTTAAACGAAGGCGGCGGTTCAGCTGTTCTAACGGAAAACGGGAATGTGTTCACGATTAATACTGCTGAGAAGGGAATTTTATGGTTCAAAATCAAAGTAAAGGGCACACCAGGACATGGATCCACGCCAAATATGGCTGATAACGCCATTTTGCGCATGAACAAAGTGATTGATATTCTTGGTTATTTTAAGTCACAAATTGAATTTATTCCAACTGTTGAAAGCTACTTGAATGAAGTGGCGAAGAAAGAACCTGAGCTTAAAGAGTCATTTGATGAAATGCTAAATAACCCCGTTAAAAGTGATAAAATTCTTGATGATTTAAATCAGAAGGGTGAGCCTTTGGCTGAGGAAATAAGACCAAGAATCAAGATGACAATTACTCCAACAGTTATTCATGGCGGTGTAAAAGAAAACATTGTTCCGTCGGAATGTGAGGCTATTTTTGACTGTAGAATTCTTCCAGGTCAAACAGTGGAGAAAACGCTATCCTTGATTAAGAGTTTACTGAAGGATGTGGGATTAGATAAACTATCTTTTGAGTTCATCCAGATGCATGGAGGCTCAGAGTCACCAATTAAAACACCACTATACGATACTATTTCGAATGTTCTAAAGGAATTTGAGCCAAACTGTAGTGTAACACCGACCCTGATGACAGGTGGAACAGATTCACGTTTTTACCGTGAAGCTGGAAGCGTTTGTTATGGTTTTCATCCAATGCATCCTGAACCACCTGTAAACGGCAAATTCATAAAACGTGAACATGGAATCGACGAGCGCATTTCTATTGACAACTTGGTTTTCGGGACGAGTGTAATGTATGAAACTGTTAAACGGTTCATGACATAGAGATTGGTGTTTGGTTCAATGACAGTTAAAGAGATTAGTTGCTGCGGTGCCTACTGTAAAACATGTATTCAATGGCAAAAGGCAAAATACCCTAATGAAACAACTTGCCTTGGTTGCAAGTTAGGCTACGAATCAGGTGAGCGCGACATAAGTAAAGCTAAATGTCAAATCAAAGTTTGTTGCTTCAAAGAAAAGAAACTGGAAACTTGCGCTGACTGTCAAAATAATCCCTGTGAAATTTTAAATGAGTTCTGGAGTAAGAATGGTTCAAAATACAAGCAGTACAAAAAACAACTTGAATTCATTAGACAGAATGGTTATGAAGAGTTCCTAAAGCAAGCAGAGTATTGGAAGGGACCCAGAGGAAAATTAGACTTCAAATAAGCAGTTCAAGCACTAAAAGATGCCTTCGATGGGTAAATCTTATTTTGTTATTTAATGTCTTGGCTTATTTTTTCAGCTATTACTTGTGAGCCAACCTGATTAGGGTGAAGGCCGTCATCTAAAAAATATTCTGGATGATCAGCTAAGTCACTGTGGAAGTCTATTAAGTGTAAACCAGTTTCGTTTGCGACCTGGCGGATTAGGGGGATTATTTCTTGAGCAAGTATTGTACTGTTTGGTCCTGAACTGTCATTGAAGATAGGGGGCGGTATGACTAAGTAGATTTGTGGTTCACTTGAAAGTTCTTGGAAAGCTGTTATGAGTGCTCTATAGCTGCTTGAAAAGTTGTTGATGTATTGTCGGTAACTTGTTATGGCATCGTTTGTTCCAAGCATTATTACTATAATATCTGGCGAGTAAGCTAACGCATGCGTGAAGACTGTTTGATTCATGTAGGGCTTTTGCGATTGCAGATTAACTGATGCTAGACCAACCCCAAAGTTGCCAACAGAATAGTTAGAGCCTAGAGCGTCTCTGAGTTTTGGGTATACGTAATCTTCAATGATGCTGTCCCCGATGCAAGCAACTCGAATCTTGTTGGAAGCAGAATTATTTGACAAAAGCCAAACCATTAAAGAGCATGCTAAAATAACTATCAAGACAGCGGCTAACAACCACTTCCTTGCCATACGCATCTGATCCAGCCTCTATCTCTACAATGTATGCTAAAAGTCTTTAAAGCCTTCAGAATATAAAAACGGTTAAAACGGTGGAATAGTGGACAAGATCGACATAATCCTATGCCAGATGCTAATGGGGCATTCTAGGCGATCCCACCGTGAATTAGCTGAGAAATTAAATCTGTCAGTTACTGCAGTTCACAATAGAATCCAAGCATTAATTGACGCTGACATAATCCGCAAGTTCACAGCAAGACCCGAGCATAAAATCAGTTTCCCTAAACATAATATTCACGGGGTACTTGTTTAGCATTTGGCGAAAAAAA
Organism: uncultured Candidatus Bathyarchaeia archaeon; assembly: GCA_964640475.1. GTDB lineage: Archaea > Thermoproteota > Bathyarchaeia > Bathyarchaeales > Bathycorpusculaceae > Bathycorpusculum. The sequence goes on along the minus strand of CAZXGX010000017.1, from coordinate 14,459 downwards.
TTTTAATCGTAAAGGGTTATTCTTTAATCAGTAAATTAAAAAAATAAACCGAAAGGGGTTTTTGTTTTACCTTTTGTTAAGGGAAACGTAAACAATAACCTAAATTCCTATACTAATAATATAGTTTAACGTGATTGGAAATGACGTTAGCATTAACAATTCAGAATTTAACTAAAAGTTTTGAAGATAAAACTGCGGTGGATAACCTTAATCTGCAGATTCAAAAAGGAGAGCTCTTCGGTTTACTTGGACCTAATGGCGCCGGTAAAACCACAATAATAAACATCCTATGTGGACTCATAAAACCCACAAGTGGTTCAGCCCAAATATTAGGTTATGACGTTCAAAAAGACACAACAAAAGTAAAGGAGCTAATTGGCGTTTGCACTCAAGAAACCACAATCTACCCTTATCTTACTGCAGTAGAAAATCTGGAACTCTTTGGTAACCTTCACCTTGTGAACAAAAAAACCCTACAAGAAAGAAGCCTAATGTTGCTTGAAAAAATGGGTCTGCAAGAGGATGCGAAACGCAGAACATCAAAATATAGCGGCGGCATGAAACGCAGACTAAGCCTTACTCTCGCGTTAATTCATGATCCAGAAATCGCTTTTCTAGACGAGCCAACAGTCGCTATGGATCCCCAGTCTCGCCATGCAGTCTGGGATTTTATTAAGGAACAAAAAACCAAAGGAAAAACCATCATTCTAACCACCCACTACATGGAGGAGGCGGAAGAACTCTGCGATCGAGTGGGCATAATTGACCATGGCAAATTAATCACACTTGGCACACCTAAAGAACTCATTGCTAAAAACAATGTCAAAAACCTTGAAGAAGTCTTCATCCAGCTAACAGGCAGAAACATGAGGGAGGAAATGTAAAATGAAGTTGCAAAGAATTTCTGCCTTAACAAAAAAAGAAATCAAAAAAACCGTTCGTGACCCAGCAGTGATATTCATGATTTTCCTGTTTCCCATTGTATTCGTATTTGCTTTTGGCGCAGCCTTCGGCGGAGGATTTGGCGGGTCAAACACGGTAACTTATCAAATCGGTGTAGTAAACCTAAACAGTAATGACAATCAGCAGTGGTCCCAAACCTTCACTAGCACACTCTCAAACATGTCAATAATCAACTTAAGCATCTTTAATGATAACCAGACAGCTCAAGCCGAATTAAGCCAAGGTAAAATACAAGCAATAATAATTATTCCAGACGACTTCACTGAAAGCATAAACTCGTTTAAATCATCACCCACCAACGGTAACAACTGGGTAAACACAACAATACAATTATACCTTGACAAGGGCTCAATGATTGCGACCCAAGCAATTCCACCAGTCATTCAGCAAGTCCTAAGCGGACTGATAATTGAGAACCAGCAGATATCTCAAAGCCCAGTTCAGCTGCAAACAGCATCACTTGTCGATGTTGAAAAACAGTCTTCAGCACTTGACTTCATAGCACCAGGCATGTTCACTTTTGCATCAATATTTCTCATTATGATGGTTGCCCAATCCTTCACTACTGATAGAGAAAATGGCATGATGAAACGTATACGCGTCACCCCAACTTCACCAACAGAATTCATGATCAGCCAAGTGATATCCTACATGCTAATAGCGCTAATCCAAGCAATCTTAGTGTTCATAATGGTTTACTTGATGGGCTTTAGACCAAACGTTGGAGCTGACGTGTACATATTCGCATTTGTGCTGGTCCTGATATTTAGCATGTCAAACGTTGGCTTTGGATTAATCACCGCAACAATATCAAAATCTTCAGGTGCAGCAACAGGTTTAAGCTTCCTATTCGTCCTACCACAATTATTCCTTGGAACCTTTGTTGGTTCATCACTCTCAGGCGGAGCACAAATCGTAGGCAAATTAGTTCCAAGCTACTACGTAACAGACGCCTTAACCTCACTGTTTCTAAGAGGCGCCTCAATTGCAAGTCAGACTATATTAGTAGACTTCACAGTAGTCACTGCATCCTGCATCGGAATACTAGCAATAGGAATAGTATTGTACAGCAAATTCTTTAGACTCTAACTGCCTCAAGATGCAAACAACATGTCAGCTCCAAAAATCACCACTAAAGAGCTATTAAAGCAAGCTGAAGCATCAGAACACAAAGAATCCTATCATACAATAGCAAAAACCGTACACTACAGAGTGGGAATAGGAGTGCGTCTCCCCTATCACCTCCTAGGTCGCACCCTTTTTTCATCTAAATAATAATGAACATAGGTCCCGCATGCAGTAAAGTTGACCTTACCTTTTTGGAGGGTACATTGACCTACCTTAAAATACTGGAGAATAACGGTTACACTTTAACAAGTCAAGACGATAACAGCATATTGTGCGAAAAATTTTGTCGCTGAAGAAGCTTTTCAAAAATAGTTTGAAGCAATGTATATGCTGATTAAGAAAGGACTCCAGTAATCAACTTTTTTTAAAGTTGAGGACACAGCTTTCTTAACTAAATAACAAAAAGCTTAGAAACCACAAAGACCTTTAGAACCTCTATCAACCTCTATAATGCTTGTGAAAAAATGGAGAAAGTTTGGGGAGAACTAAAAAAAATCGAGACTGAAGCCGAGCAAATCCGAACTGAAGCCCAAGAAAAAGCCAAAAAAATAACTGAAGTAGCCCAGCAAGAATCCAGCCAACTAATCGCGAATGCAAAAATATATGCTGATGAAGAAGCTAAGCAAATTTACGATTCCACAGTTCAAGATGCAAACCAAAATCATGATGAACAATTAAAATTTGCTCAATCAGATTCTGCTAAACTAAAAGCTAAAGCAGAAAAACGCATGGATAAAGCTACCCTATTAGTAATGAACGCTATACTTGAGGAGTAACTACTTTGCCTTTTACTCAGCCAGAAAGATACGCCTTGGTTCTAGCAAAAATTGGTGCAGAAAGGAGCAAACTGCTAAGCGAAACCAAAATCAAATCTCTGACTGAAAGCAGAAACCTAAACGATTTAGCAACCCTGCTTAGAGATACAAGCTACCAAGAACAAATCTCAAAAATTCAATCTCTCACAAGCCGCAAGCTTGAGCGTGCCTACTATGAAACTTTAATTCAAACTTATATAAAAATAATCGAAAACTCTCCCAAAAACGTTAAGCAATTCCTAAGTTTACGGCTTTTAAGGTTTGAAGTTGAACACCTTAAGGCTTTGATTAATGCAACAAATGCTAAACAAAGTGCAGAACAAAAAAATGACAATATCTATTTTTCAGTAGAAGACTATTTAGGTAATCGCAAAGTTTTCGAGGATGCAACAAAAGCCTCAACGATTCCTTTAGTAGTTAATGTTTTCAAAGAGACAGAATACTACTCTGCTTTACATACTGGATTAAAATCATATGAAGAATGTGGTTCAATCAATAGCTTCAATATATCAATCGATAAATTACTCTACGAAAAAGTTTACGAAGCCTATAATGCTCTTCCCAGAAAGGAAAAGCCACATGCAAAATATTACGCTAGTATTGAATTAGACAGTTTTACTTTGTTAACTATCCTTAGGGCAAAATCGTTGAATTTTGATACTGAATGGTTGCGAACAGTTCTTCCAAGTAACAATTTTAATTTATCCTCTGAAGAGGTTGAAAGAATGGTTTCTGCCGCTAATTTTGATAATGCGTTAAAGCTCATTCTTGACAGCAGTTACGCAAAATTTTTCATCAAGGCTGAGACAGCACATGAGATTATGTCAAAAGCTGAAGATGCATTTAAGAAAGCAATTCTTCAACATGCGAAGGATACAGTTATTCAGGATATTTTCAGTATTGGGGCGCCGCTTATTTTTATTGTTAGAAAAGAGAATGAAGCACATAATCTTGCTGTTATAAGTATAGGTATAGAAGCAGGAATGAAGCCTGAGGAAATTAGAAATCAATTATTGTTTTAATCCTTTTTTCCTTTTAATTCAACTTCTGTGTAGACAAAGTTTTGTTTGAATGGGCTAAATTCTATTCCTGTGCCTTGATAGAACTTGCTGAACCATTCGTAAAAATGTAGTCTTAACGTGTGAATGAAAACGATTAATCCTTCAAGTGCTAGCACAAAGATGTTACCAAAAATGATGACTACTCCACTCAGTACTGCTGCTAATATTGATCCAGCGCCGACTGCTTCAACTGCTAATTCTGAGACTGTATAAACCACTAAGAGTAATGCCCAGTGTGCCATTAGCAATGCGAGAATACGGCTATAAGATATTGTGTTGCCAAGTAAACGTGTAAAGAAGTCTCCTCCCTCAAAGAATCTAACTACTAAGCTGTCTTGTTCGTCATGTTCACTTGTTTTTTGGTTTTTTGGTTTAACAAGTTTTTGGTATATTGGTTTTCCTGCAACCATTATAAAAAAAGGAATTACAGGCAACAGTATGGGTCCTGCTAACCATGCCGCAAAATCAAGCTGATAAGTAGCAATTAAGTAAACTCCCCCTAGATAAAATGCAATTTTTGGCGATGCTGTTAGGATAGCGTCTACTATCTTGTGTTTGTAAACCAAATTTACTATTTCGATAACTATACCACTCACTATCTGTACAATACCAACTACTAAACTAAAGATTAGAAATGATAATACGTCATGGAATGGACTAAACCAGAGGGGCCCCCAAGGAAGTGCTATTCCGAAGGACTCTCCGAAAAGTAATCCAGTTATACATGAAGCGAATCCACAAGCAGACATGATCCAGCCTACGTTTCTTATTCCTTGATTTCCTTTCAGAAGTTTTCCAACGGCAGCTCCTCCGATTAATAATACCAAACCATGGCCAAGATCACCGAACATTAAACCAAACAAGATTGGGAATGTTATGGCGATAAAAGGTGTTGGATCAATTTCGCTGTAGATGGGTATTCCGTAAAGTTTAGTGATTTCCTCAAATGGCTTGAAAAATTTGCTGTTGCTAATTTTGGTTGGCAGATTTAGTGAATGTTCCGTTTCTATTGTAGCTTCGTTTTCTAGCACTAGGACTTTGCCTTCAAGCATTCCATTTACTTCTTTGTCAAGTTCCTGAAACCTTTTCTGCGGCACAAATCCTTTTACAACGGTTAATCTGCCTGATTGAAGAATTTTTTTTTCAGCGTTCAAAAGTGTAAGAATATTTTCTTCAGTTTCTCTCCATGAAAAGAAGTTGCCTCTGTTTTCTTCACACAATTTTTTTAACGCTTCGGTAAGAGTTTTCTCTTTTTCATTATTTTCTTTTAATTTACTGTTTACTTCTTTTAAAGCTAAACTAACATCCCGAGGTAAATTTGCTGGAATCGTGAAGATTTCAGAGTGATAAGTTTTTAGTATCCTTTCAACGTCCGCTTGATGCTTTTTTGGTGTTGCGACACTAACATAAATGATGTCTTCCTTAGCAAAAGAGCAATGATAAATGTAAGTGGGGATTCCAGAAAGACTTGTTTGTAAACCTATAAAGTTTTTAGCTGGGATGCTTGCAACGCTAACTGTTATTAATTTCAACTCATCTATAGCTGCAAGGTCTATACCCATTGATTCCATTGTTGTTAACATGCTTTTTTGATGATTGAATTCTGCTGTTTGTTCTCTTAGGCTAGTTAATTCAGCATTAAGGTTTCCGTTTTCTTTTTTTACAGCTGAAATTTTTTGGCTGGTGGATTCTAAAAGTTCTTGCCAATTTTCTGCAGTAACCTTAATTCTTGTGGGTTGGATAACCTTAAAAATGCTTAAAAAACCAGTTTTTTCTTGAGCTAATTGTTTTATTAACAAATTAACGTCAGAGAGAGATTCTTCAACTCTTTGAATATTAGAATTGTAAGCGGTTAGATCCGTTTCTTCATGAGCGGCTTGGTCGATGTGGAATTCGCCAAATTTGTTCAATGCTTCCAGCACAGGTTCAACGTCTTTATTAACACAAATGATTGATGCGGAAGTCATCCTTTCTGGTCGCAACATTTTTAACAGAATAAATGAACATACCATCGATAATTTAAAGTTATATTAGGCGATGGAATGATTGGCTACGTAATCGGTGACAACGACATGATTACCGGCTTTAGGCTCGTCGGTGTTGAAGGTGAAGAAGTAACCTCAACTGATGAGGCTCAAGAAGCCTTGAACAAAGCCTTAGGACGCAGCGACATAGGTATTATTCTAATTAGTGAAGCATTCCTTACTGATCATTCTCTTCGCAACGAAGTAGACAAGATACGTCAAGAACGAGTGACGCCTTTGATTGTTGGAATACCTGGAAGTAAAGGCCCATCTAGTTCAACTCAGCTTTCAGATATTATCAGTAAAATCTTGGGCGTAAAGATGTAAAAAAGGAATTTGGTCAATATGACTGTTAAAGACGGTGTTTCATCAATAGCAAATGAAATCATAAATGAAGTTCAAAAGGAAGCAGAATCTCTAATCTTAGAAGCTGAAAATCAAGCTAAAGAGACTCTGCGAATAGCTAAGGAACAAGCTGACCAAAATTATAAAGACATACTTACTCAAGCATCAATAAAAGCTGAAGCTGAGAAACGAAAAATTGCTTCTGTAACTGATGTGGAAATGAGAAATTATTTGCTTCAAACAAAAGAGAACTTGGTTGATGAGGCATTCCAGAAAGCCCTCTTTAGACTTGGGCAATTTGTAAAAACTGAAGAATATCACAATTATCTGCCAAAACTGATCGAGAAAATCGCTAAGAAGATAGGTCAAAAAAATCTTAAGGTACAAGTAAACAAGTCTGATCAGAATTTGTTAACTGATGAAATTATGAAACGTTTATCTAACAAGTTGAATGTTGAATTAAATCTGTCAGAGCAAGCAGGGAACTTTATCGGAGGATGTATTATTCAAACAGCAGACGGCAAAATAATCTATGATAGCACAATAGACAGCCGTTTGCGAGAATTAAAGCCAACCCTGCGTGTTGAAGTTGCAAAAATATTGTTCGGAACGGAGAACTGAAAATGCCAACTAAAGGAACTGTAATTCGAGTTGCAGGTCCAGTCGTTGAAGCTACAGGCATGGGCGAAGCCGTCATGCATGAAATGGTTGAAGTAGGCAACGCTGGTCTAATTGGAGAAATTATTCGACTTGAAGGCGAATACGCAACAATTCAAGTCTACCAAAATACTACAGGACTTAAACTAAACGAGCCGGTCACAGGAACTGGTAGTCCACTTTCAGTGGAATTGGCTCCTGGAATGTTGGGAAACACTTTTGATGGCATCCAAAGACCTCTTGAAGCAATCCGAACAGCCACAGGTCCATTCATTCAACAAGCTAGAGGAGTAACCCCGCTTTCAAGAACAAAAAAATGGACCTTTATACCAACAGCTAAGGTTGGAGCAAAACTTACAGGTGGAGACATACTAGGCACAGTTGCTGAAACAGACCTAGTTGAACATCGCGTCCTTGTTCCGCCAAAAGTACAGGGCAAACTGGTTAAAATTGTGCCTCAAGGAGACTACACAATTACCGAAACGATCGCAACTTTAGAAGCGGACGACGAAAAGATTGAGCTTCAAATGCTTCAAAGATGGCCAGTAAGAGTGCCTCGTCCACACACAAAAAGGCTTTTCGCCACTGCACCACTAATCACTGGCCAACGTGTCATCGACACCTTTTTCCCTATAGCTAAAGGTGGGAGCGCAGCCATTCCTGGTCCGTTTGGAGCGGGAAAAACAGTTACACAACAGCAACTTGCTAAATGGTCTGACGCAAACATAGTGATTTATGTAGGTTGCGGAGAACGCGGGAACGAAATGGTGGATGTCCTTGAGAGCTTCCCTAAGCTGATGGATCCTACAACAGGTCATCCATTGATGGAAAGAACTATTCTTATTGCCAACACAAGTAACATGCCTGTCTCCGCTCGAGAAGCCAGTATCTATACAGGAATTGCCATCGCTGAATACTACAGAGATATGGGATATGCCGTAGCGTTAATGGCTGACTCAACAAGCAGATGGGCAGAAGCACTTCGTGAAGTTTCAGGTAGACTTGAAGAAATGCCTGCTGAAGAAGGCTTCCCAAGCTATTTACCTTCACGTTTAGCAGAATTCTATGAACGTACAGGTGTTGTCGAAACTTTAGGTTCAGACAATCGTATAGGTTCAATTTGCGCAATTGGTGCGGTTTCGCCTCCAGGCGGCGATTTCTCTGAACCAGTTACACAACATACTAAACGTTTCACAAGGGTTTTCTGGGCTTTAGATGCTGAATTAGCAGATGCAAGACACTATCCATCAATTAACTGGATGAATAGCTACAGCGGTTATATTGCAGATCTGGCAGGTTGGTGGCATCAAAACGTTGACAAAGAATGGAACAGCTACCGTGAAGAAGCCATGCGTATCCTGCAAGCCGAAGATGACCTCAAAAACATCGTTAAACTTGTTGGTCCAGAAGCGCTCCCCGAAAAACAACGCTTAGTTCTAGAAACCGCTAGAATCATCCGTATTGGCATCTTACAGCAAAACGCTCTAGACGAAATTGACACATACTGTTCTCCAATTAAACAGTTTAAAATGCTAAAAATGATCGTTGACTTTCACAGGTTAGCAGAAAACGTGGTTAGCAAGGGCGTTCCAATCTTTAAAGTTACACAATTACCAATTACTGAGGAAATTATGCGTATGAAAACAAGTATTCCAAACGACAAAATTGGAATGCTTGACGATATAGATCAGCGCATGCGAGAAAGTTTTAAGATTTTGGAGACAAGTTTGAGGTAATGCATATGGCAGGTTCAGGGTTAGAGTATAAAGGCGTAGCTTCAATATCAGGTCCAATTATAATTGTAGAAAACGTGCAGGAAGTCGGCTATGATGAACTAGTAGCGGTTAAGACACAAACCGGGGAAACTCGACTAGGTAAAGTAATTCAAGTTTCACAGAAGGCAGTAACGGTTCAAGTTTTCGAGGGTACAACTGGTCTCTCAACATCACAAACACGTACACGCTTTCTAGGTAGACCGCTAGAAGTGCCCGTTTCAACAGAAATGCTTGGACGAGTTATGAACAGTTTTGGTGAACCAATCGATGGGCATCCGCGATTTTTCACAGAAGAAAAACGTGACGTCAATGGATTCCCACTTAATCCAGTGGCAAGAGAGTATCCTAAAGAATTCATTCAAACAGGCATATCTGCAATCGATGGTTTAACCAGCCTGGTGCGAGGACAAAAGCTTCCAGTCTTCAGTGGTCCTGGATTATCACACAACGAGCTTGCCGCCCAAATTGTAAAACAGGCACAGATTCGTAGTGGGGGCGAAGATTTCAACATTGTTTTTATCGCAATGGGTATTGAGCATGATGACGCAGCGTTCTTTAGGAAAAGCTTTGAAGAAACAGGCGCTATCAAAAACGTTGCAATGTTCCTTAACTTGGCAGAGGACCCGCCAGTTGAACGTATAATCACGCCAAGAGCAGGCTTAACTTTAGCTGAACATTTAGCTTATGATCAAGATCGGCATGTGCTTGTTATCTTAACTGACATGACCAACTATTGCGAAGCACTACGAGAAGTTAGCGCTGCAATGGAAGAAGTTCCAAGCAGAAAAGGATACCCTGGCTACATGTATAGTGACTTAGCCAGTGTGTATGAGCGTGCAGGTAGAATTCATGGAAAGAAAGGGTCAATCACTCAAATGCCGATTCTAACAATGCCCAACGATGACATTACACATCCAATTCCAGATCTCACCGGCTACATTACTGAAGGTCAAATCGTTTTATCGCGTTCACTTGAGAAACAGGGAATTTATCCACCAATTTACATTTCCACAAGTCTCTCTAGATTAATGAAAGACGGCATAGGCAAAGGCAGCACACGAGAAGATCATGCTAACGTTTCAAGCCAACTATACTCAGCTTACGCGCAATACAATTCAGTAAAGTCACTGGTTACTATTATCGGTGAAGAAGGTTTAGGTAGCAGAGATAAAGAATACTTACGTTTTGGCGAATACTTCGAAAAACATCTCATCAATCAAGGTAGAAACGAAAACCGCTCAATTGAAGAAACACTGCAAATCGCTTGGGATGCATTATCAATATTACCTGACGAAGAATTAACAAGCATCAAACCTGAATATATCCAAAAATATTACCCTAAAACGGATACTGAGGTAAAGTAAAAAGAAATGTCTGTTGAAAGCGTTAGTCCTACAAGAATTAACTTGATTCAGACGAAAAAGACTCTTAGTCTTGCTGAATCTGGACGGGAGGTTCTTGAACGTAAACGCGACATTCTTCTACGTGAGTTAAGGAATAGTATTTTTTATGCAGAAAAAGCACGTGAAGATTTGACAAGTGCTCTAATTGAAGCTTACAAGAGTATAAGAGAAGCCAATATGGCAAAAGGCTCAGATACTATAAGCAATGTTGCTTTAGGTTCAAATAAAGTGGCTGATTACCTTATTGATTCAAAAAGTATAATGGGTGTTCCTGTTCCTACTGTGCGGTATCAAGGTGAATCTGACTTTAAGCCAGACTATGGTTTTGCTAATACAAATGCTGAACTTGATAAAGCGTTTAAAAAATTTAGCGGCGTTCTCGAGTTAATTGCTAATTTAGCTATGGCTGAAGGCACCACTTTTCAGATTGCAAATGACGTGCGAAGAACACAGCGGAGGGTTAACGCTTTAAACCATGTTTTGATCCCGCGATATCGTAATACTGCTAAATGGATTGAGCTTGTTCTAGAAGAGAAGGAACGAGAGGAATTTGTTAGAACAAAAAGAATTAAACATATGATCAAGGAGCATGAATGAAATGGCTTTTACTTCAGAAAATATTAAGGAAATTTTGATACCAACTGATGGTTCAGAAACAAGTGTACGTGCTGCAGAGTATGGTATAGGAATTGCAAAAGCACATAATTCTCAAGTTACCGTCATTTACGTTGTTGATGAAGTTGTTGTAGATCAGTTCTCAAAAGTCACTGAACGCGAAACTGTAGAACATGAATTAAAAACTAATGGTCAACGTTACACTAGTTATATCGTCAATTTAGCAAAAAAGGAAGGTGTAAAAGTCAACACTATGATTGTGAAGGGAAGACCTTTTGAGCAGATCGTAAATTTGGCTAAAGGTTTAAACGTTGATTTAATTGTAATGGGTACTTGCGGCAGGAGATGTTCCGAGCGTATTTTAATAGGCAGTGTTGCGGAACGAGTAATTGAATACTCAAAATGTCCTGTTCTTGTTGTAAAATAGGTTGGTTGTGAAAAGGTTGGCAAATAGAAATAGGTTGGAGGAAGACTACAAAAATTTTAACCTCCAAATTGAACGTATGAAAAAGGACCAAATCAACAAGATTAGACGAGAATCTGACTCTCTTAAAGATAAAATCTCAAAAATCAAGGAACAGTAGCTTCTTTTCTTTAAATAAAAAACAGATATGAATTAAAGAAAAAAGTTTAATAGCTTAACATGTTGTGAGGTATTGTAATCGAGGAGTTGAGTAGCTTGAAGACTAAACTACTACTATTCGTGTTACTTCCATTAGCGCTTTTACCACTTGTTGGATTAGCAGCTGCAGCAACAGTTACACCAGTACAAGATTCTATTTCAGACGCAACTGGATCATATGACCGCATTGCAATTGCATTCGCTGCAACCTTAGCCATTAGCTTGCCTGGAATAGCTGCTGGACTTGCAATTTCTGCAACTGGAAGCGCTGCAATCAGTGCATTAGCTGAGAAGCCAGAAACATTCTTCAGAAGCTTTTTGATTGTAGCGTTGGCTGAAGCGTTAGCAATCTACGGTTTGATTATGGGTATTCTGCTCTGGCTCAAACTATAAGTATCTAAAGCGCGCTGAATAATTTCAGGCCCCCACCAATCTTTTTATTTCATTTTTAAATATCCATGATAGACAAACAGTTACTCTTATGTTTAGAACTAAGCTGAATTACGCTTGCATAATGTTTGCGTTACTCTTTTTAATGTTGAATTCGAACCTTACTCCAGTTCCTGGTTGACCTGTTTCTTGAACAGTCCAACCATAAATTTCACAGGTACGCCTAATCAGGTATAAACCGTAACCAGTGCCTTTGCCTATTCCTTTAGTGAACATTTGTTTTTTAATTTCTGCATCTATGCCTACGCCATTATCCTCATATAAAAATTTGAAGCATTCCAGCTCAGGTTGACAATATATTCTAATCTGAGTTATATCTTGACCATATTTTAAAGAGTTATCAATTAGGTTATAGAAAATTGTAGTTAACATTGAATCTGCTAGCACATTAACACCCTTACACTCGTTAACTATTTTCACTCCTTTTAAGTCATAAAACAATGATACTGCTTCATCAACAGCCTTGCCTATATCTGTAAGAGTGAGTTCTTGACTACCTAACATTTCAAAGTTTTTTGCAAATTCAAGTATACGATTTACATTACTTACAGCGTTCTTGATTCGCTCTATATAGCTGCATACTTGTGTATTCTCTCCTACGAGTTTTTCAGCCAAATACAAGTTACCGTTAATTACAGCCAACTTATTTCGAACGTCATGCCTTGTGAATCCACCTACTACGCTAAGCTTCTCATTAAGTAGTTCTGCTTTGATTAGTGCTTTACTTAGTTCTTCCTGCACGGTAATTAGGTCTGTAATATCTTTGTAAACCATTACTGAACCTATTATTTTGCTGTCTACCGCGACAGGTCCTCCAGACATTAATAATTTAACTTTGGAGCCATCTTTTCTTTTTCTTGAACTGATAATTTCAACTGGACCTTTTAGGATTTTTTCGCGAATTTTTTTTGATTCTTCTTCCGATTCTTTAGGAACAATAATTTCGGTGATAATTTTACCCTTAATTTCATCAAGTGTATACCCAAATATTTTGGTGAATTTAGAATTAGCCTCGATTACATGAAACGTGTTATCAAGGAATACTGCAGCTTCAGGATTAGCAGTGAATAATGCTTTAAACTTCTCTTGATTCTCAATTAAAGCTTCTTCAATTTTCTTTCTTTCAGAAATATCTCTTAGAATCGCCTGAGCCCCAATAACCTCTTTTCCTCTTATAATAGGATTGCTTCTATACTCTGCTGTTCTTCTTCCATTGGGCGTGATAACCTCGATTTCTCCTTCAATTTGTTTACCTTTGGCTACCTGAGAAAACTGAGAAATTAATTTCGCCCAATATTTAATAGGAACAAATCTTAACAGGTTCCTTCCTACTACTTGTTCCTTCGAGTAACCGTATTCTTGAATAATCCCATTTATTGAAGATATTTTACCTTTAAGATCATGAATATAAATCGCGTCCCGAGCGTTTTCAAAAATATCTCGATATTTAGCTTCTGACTCGGCAAGTTTCTTTTCTACTTCTGCAATTTCAGTTACATCTTTATCTATGCCTCTGTAGCCAATGATTTTTCCTCTCTTGTCTAGTATTGGCATAGCGCTGGTCGAAAACATTAGTGTTTTACCGTTTTTGTGAACTTTCTGGTTGAAAAAATCTCGAAATGTCTCTTTATTTTTATATGCCTTCAAGATTGCTTGTTCTAGTTCTTCTTTTTTCTCAGGAGTAAAAAAGTCGTAAAAATGTTTTTTTCCCAAGATTTCCTCTGACTTGTAACCTATTATTTTTTCTACAGTTGGACTAGAGAAAGTGTAAATTCCTTTAACGTCTACTTCCCAAATCCATACTAAAGAATTTTCTGTAATTTGCCTAAATCGTTTTTCGCTCTCTTTAAGACAAAATTCGTTTCTTCTCTTTTCTGCTGCTTGCTTTAATGTTGACGAAATTTCAAAGAGAAATGTTTCTATTTCATCTATTTTAACGATGCATCGGTAAGCTCCATTATTCAATGCTTCAACAATAATACCTACATGTTCCATATCGGTGAAGAGAATAAATGGAATATCAATTGAATTCTTGGATTCTTCAAGAAGTTCTAAACCGTTTTTTTCAGGTAATACATAATCTGATGCTACCACATCAAAATTTGAAAACTGAACTTTTTCTACGGCTTCCTTTGCTGAATCAGCTGTCTCAACCTCAAATATTCCTTGTGTTTCTAAATAATACTTTATAGTCTTCGACAGGGTTTGGTTACTTTCAACTAGTAATACTCTTATTTTATGAGTGTGTGTTCGACTGTCAATTGTTATTTTGGAATTTTCGGTCATCAATTCAGAGAATATTCTCGTATTTTTTAACACCAACCGCCTCAGCATCGAACCTATAGAAATTAAGTGAGCCAGCATATACCAGTTGTGAAAACAGACAATAGATTTAGAATTCACTTGACCATGCATGATGTTAGAATTATGCTTTTTAAGGAAACTGGCGCCAGGAGGGGGATACTATCCCCAATTTACGAGTAAGAGACGGGGTGTGGGAATTGAACCCACGCGACCTCTCGACCACAGAATAGCAAGCCATTTTCTTTTTTCCCGCGGTGTTCTTATTCAATTAGTGTTTTATTATGTCAGCGTTGATCC
>CAZXGX010000016.1:5241-24591 GCA_964640475.1 uncultured Candidatus Bathyarchaeia archaeon | reverse complement strand
CATACAAAACCATGACCGCTTTAAATAAAACAGAATCTAGTTTACTCAGAGCCTAAACTGTTTTTAGTCTTTCTTCATCGCTTCCGCCTTGAATTCTTTAGGCAACTTCTCAATAGCATAACGCAAAGCGGTTCTAGGCATGATGTGTTTGTGCAAAAGCACATAATCTAAAACTTCTTTTGGATGTTTCTCAGTTTCGGCTTTCAGCAGCCAGCCGTAACCTTTCTGCACTAAATCATCTGAATCAAGCAATAATAAATCGCTTATTTCAAAAGCTTCTTTTAAAAACAAGCCTTTTTTCGCAGGTACAATAAGCGTAACCGCTGATGCACGCTTAAGCCAACGATTCCTTGATTTAGCCCAAATCTTCAATTCACCAACACAGTCTGGAAATTTCTGCATAAAATCACCAACTGTATGATTGCAGAAAGTATCACATTTAGCCCAATTATCAACATACCTCTCTATCCAACATTTGAAGATGGCTAAATCTGAACGCTCAAAGGAGCCAACAATTCGAGGCAGCCAATCGCAGGCAATAAACTCTTCCTCCATGTAACCTGAACTAAACAGTTCTTTGCTTAAAGTAAAAATTTCGTTTTTACTCAAAGGCTTTATTTGGGGCCAATATGCTTTTGCAATTTTTCCTACAAGAGCAGTTTTTACTCCATAAAGTGTTACTGCTTCTTTGAAGAAGTGTTTGGCGCTGTTTTTTGTTTGCTCGTCAGCATTTGCTTTAAGGTCAGCTCTTATCTGAGAAAGGATTGTGCTCATGCCGTCTACAAGCGCCATATTACAATAATAGGTTTACTGAATTAAAAACAAGAAAAGGGAGATTAATAATCTTCCATTTGATACAGGTCTAAATCGAGGTTTAACGATTTTTCTGGTCCACTGCAGCTTTCTAAATCATAGAGTTGTGATGTTGCTTTTTCTAGTTTGGATTTTTTGGTTGTCACTTTTGGTTTCACCACATGAACTTTAAGCTTTTTTGGCTGAGTTTCAACAACTGGATTATGTGCACCGCAAATAACCATAGTGTTATCAACTAGTTGCGGAACAACCTCAATCTTTGCATCTTCAAGGTGCAATTTTAATTGGTCTTCATGAAGTTGTTTAGTCAACGCCTTTTCGCCTCCAAACTTCTGCACTAATTAGATCTCTTATTGCAACTCGGATTGCTTCGGCACGGTTTGGATAGAACCGTTCATCCACAAGCTGGTCCAAAGCTTTAATATAAGTTTCAGGTAAGTACAAGGTAATTAGTTTCATTGGTGTCTCTCCCCTAGGTGGGTGATACACTCACTGCATTTTGTTGAATATACTCGTATATATCATGAAATAAATATGCTTATAACATGTTGGTTCCAAACTATATAAAGACAAAAAGAGGTATGTTGCAAATATCTGTTAAATAAAGCTCTTCAGAACCTTCACATTTTTATTGTTGCTTGTCGAAGCTTCTAACAGTATTATCCGAGTGAACACATGAAAATCGTCATCAAAAGTTTCGGTTGCTCAGCAAACACCTCAGACAGTGAAGTAATAGCTGGATGCCTAAAAAAAGCAGGACACCAGATAGTAAATAGTGAAACAGAAGCTGACTTACTAGTCTTCAACACTTGCGCCGTAAAAGGCCCAACAGAAAACCGAATAATCCAAGCCATCCAACAAGCCCCAAAAAATAAAAAAACTGTGATCGTCGGTTGCCTGCCTAAAATTAGTTTTGACCGTTTAAACGCTGAAGCCCATTTTGATGGTGTTGCAGGTCCTTCAATTGGAGAAGGTATTGTGGATCTAGTTGAACGTGTTTCTGCTGGCGAAAAAGTAATAGATCTTCAAACTGTAAAAGAGAAGCCTAAGCTGACTTTACCACGAATTAATATAAATCCAGTTGTCAGCATCTTGCCGATAAATTTTGGTTGTTTAGGTTCTTGTTCTTACTGTTGCGTCGTTTTTGCGCGTGGACATTTAAGAAGCTACAGTATTCCTGAAATCATTGAACGCGTCAAAAATGATTTAGCTCTGGGCATGCGTGAATTTTGGGTGACGTCTCAGGATACTGCTTGTTATGGAAGAGAAATTGGCAAAAACCTTTCTGAATTATTACATTCTTTAGGTAGTCTTGAAGGTGATTTTAAGGTTCGTGTAGGTATGATGACACCAAACATGGTTGTTGACATGCAAACAGACCTGATTGACGCTTACAAAAGTGACAAGATTTTCAAGTTCCTACATTTACCTATTCAAAGTGGTGATGACCAAACTCTAAAACGCATGAAACGATTCTACACTGTCAAAGAATACGTTGCTATAGTTGAAGCGTTTAGACAAGAATTTCCTGATTTAACCCTGTCAACTGACGTTATTGTTGGTTTCCCTGGGGAAACAGAAGATGCTTTTCAAAACACTCTAGAAATCCTTAAACTAACCAAGCCAGACATAACAAATGTCTCAAAGTTTTTTGTGCGCCCAAAAACTCCAGCAGCACAAATACGCGAAGGCTTAGTGGATAAAGCAGAAACAAAACGTCGAAGCACTATCACTGCTGAATTGGCGAAGCAGCTTTCTGCTGAACAAAATAAACGTTGGGTTGGCTGGGCTGGCAGAGTTCTAATTGATGAGATGGGTAAAAAGCCCGGGTCTTGGGTTGGCCGCAATTACACTTACAAACCTGTTGTCGTAAAGAGCAACCTGAATTTGATAGGCAAAACAGTGAATGTTAAGATTGTTAGTGCCAGTGGAACATATCTATTGGGCAATATTGAGTAGTTTACATTTTTTTTAATTGTTCAATTCCGTGAACATTCTGTTCTAATGCTTAGAATTAAATCAAAAGACTACTACATACAGATGCATACAAAAAGTGGAGTTAAAAAGAAGTTGAGCACTAAAATTCTCGCCGTTGGAACCTTTGTGGTTTTACTAGTTTTCATATCTGGCTTAGCATTTTACTCTTTCAGCGCAGCGTTGCAGTATGTTAATCCTGTTGCAGTTATTGCAGCGATTGTGGTTGCAGTAATTGGGATGATTTGGTTCAAGAAGTCAGTAACATAGAATAGAAATTATTTAGGTTTAAGCATCCTTTCCAGAAACGGTCTAAGCTTTTCAGTTTCAGCATAAAGCTTGTCTTTACCAAGAGTCTTTCTTTGTTCATCGATTTCTTTTATGACTTCAGCGTAACGTATGCCTTCAGATGCTGAAACATACTCTACTCGGAAACGTTCAGGACTCATACCAAGCTTGACAAGTGTACCTTTGAGCGCATCCGTTCGCGCCTTCATTTTATAATTGCCATCAATATAGTGACAATCAAAGGGCATATGACAAGCACCTATAAGAATCATGCCTGCACCAAGCCGCAATGCTTCTAAAATAAACTCTCGAGACACTCTACCACTACACATAACACGAATCGCTCTTACGCTTGCTGGATACTCAAAACGGCTTATGCCTGCAAGGTCTGCGCCAGCGTAGCTACACCAGTTACAGAGGAAAGCCAGAATTTTTTCTTCAGGTTTATCTTGAAGTGCAGCACGGATTTGCGCCATAATTTGTGCGTCTGTAAAGTGCTTCTGTGTGATAGCATGTTGTGGGCATTCGGCTACGCAAGTTCCACAACCGTGGCAGCTTGCAGCTATAATTGTTGCCGGCTTTCCTGGTTCTTGTCTGATTGCACCGTATGGGCATTTTTCAACGCAAACACCACATTTTATGCATTTTTCTTCATCTACGATTGAGATTATTGGTTCAATTTTCCATTTTGGTTTGCTGATAACTGTTGCTGCTCTTGATGCAGCTCCGCTTCCTTGTGAAACACTAAAGGGAATATCTTTTAGCCCCACACATGCGCCTGCGTAGAAGATGCCGTCAGTAGGTGCATCCATAGGTTTGAGCTTAGGGTGAGCTTCCATGAAGAAGCCATCGGAGCCACGTGACAGGTTTAGTATACGTGCAATGTCTGCTGAACCCTTCTTAGGTATTGACGCCGTTGCAAGAACAACCATATCGGCTTCTACTTCGATTGGTTGTCCAATAATTGTGTCTTCAGAGTGCACAATTAAATTGTGAGTTTGTGGATCTTCATCAATTCGAGTTACTCTGCCGCGGATAAAGTTCACTCCGCGTTCCCGTGCGCGATCATAAAATTCTTCATAACCTTTACCTGGACTGCGGATGTCTATGTAGAAAACGTAGACTTCCACGTCTTGTTTGTACTTTTCTTTAATCTGTACCACATGCTTAAGTGTGTACATGCAGCAGAAGTTGCTACAGTAGGGATACTTGTTTTTGTCTCGGCTACCAACACATTGAATAAAGACAATTCTACGGGGTCTCTGTCCGTCAGATTGACGTATAACTTTGCCGCCTGTTGGTCCAGCAGCAAGAATTAGGCGTTCGAACTCCATGCTTGTGATCACATTAGGGTATTTACCGTAACCAAGTAATGGCATATCATAGGGTTCGTAAATGTCAAACCCTGTGGAGACAATAATTGCTCCAACCTCAAGCTCTATCTCTTCAGGTTTCTGATCAAAGTCGATGGCGTTTCGTTCTCCGCAGGCTTCTGTGCATTTGTAACATTCAATACAGTAGTCCCTGTTTATGGAGTAAATTAGCGGAACCGCTTGATCGAAAGGAACAGAGATGGCTTTGCGTGTGCCAAGGTTCATATCCCATTCGTTTGGGTACTCGATTGGGCATGCATCTTTACATTCGCCACAGCCAGTACAGCGTTCAGGGATAACATAGCGGGGATTTTGGCGGATTTTTACTTTAAAGTTGCCTATGTATCCGTCAACTCTGATTAGGTCGCTGTTGGTGAAGATTTTGATGTTTGGGTGGCGTCCGCAGTCCACCATTTTTGGGCCTTCAATGCAGATGCTACAGTCAAGTGTTGGGAAAGTTTTATCAAGTGCCGCCATGTGCCCGCCTATGCTTTGCGTGTTTTCAAGCATGTACACTTTAAAACCTTGTTCAGCTAGGTCCAAAGCTGCATTGATGCCTGCGATTCCTCCGCCGATAATCAGCGCCTTATTGGTAACTGGAACTTCAATGGTCTGTAATGGTTGCATTAGTCGCACTTTTGCTATTGCCATTCGCACAGCATCTTTAGCCCGTTCTGTTGCTTCTTCAGGTTGGTTTTGGTGACACCATGAGGCGAATTCTCGGATGTTTGCCATTTCATAGAGAAAACTGTTAAGACCTGCTTCAGCAACTGTTCTTCTGAATGTAGGTTCATGCATTCTTGGTGAACACGCAGCTATGACTATTCGATTCAGTTTTTTTTCGCGAATTGCTTTACGTATTTCTTCTTGCCCCGGATCTGCACAGCTATAACGATTTTCTTTAACGTATACTACATCTGGAATAGTTTTTGCGTACTCAGCAACTGCGTGAACATCCACTGTTCCTGCAATGTTTAATCCACAGTGGCAAACGAAAACACCGATTCGCAAATCTGCAGTTTCCTGACTTGCATCTGAGTCTGAAGTTTGTGGATTACTCATTCTTTTTGGCTCCAAGTTTTAATCTGCGAAAAAGCATCTCGCGTCTTTTCTTTGTGGCTGTGCATTTAAGCTCTTTTACTTCATCAACTGAACTTGTTATTCTTGCCAAGGTTTGATTCCATGTACCTGAGTGGATTGGTTCATGATGAACTCTTGTGCGTTTTAAAATTAATGCTTCATCAACTGGGCAAGCAACTTTGCATGCGCCACAGTAAGTACAGTACTGCTCGTTAACGTGAACCTTGTTATCTTTTCCAAATACCAATACATCTTTGATTGGGCAAACATCCAAGCAGTCATGACAATTCTGAGGGCATTTTTCCTGATTTATAGTTAAAATGCCTTCAAAAATTTTTTTAACTCTAAGTGAATTAACAGTTATTTCTCTATTTAACCTTGGATAACTCTCTTTATCCAGCAGGTTAAGGTTATGTTCACCGTTTAATGTGACTTTTATTGCACCATATGGACATGTTACGTCACATACACCGCAAAAGTTGCATTTTGATAGCTCAATATCGACTTTTGGCGTTCTCGCTTTCTCACCAGGAACTTTTAGTTGTTTTTCAACTTTAATCGCATTTTTTGGGCAGGCCAAACTGCAGATTTGGCAACCGACACAATAAGACCTGTCAAGGTTTAACTTATATTTTTTAATTTGCAAAATCCATTCTAACGTTAAGGCATCTGACGAATCCTTTTTTTGGCTTCGATAGGGCGTCTAGTTTCCTCCAAAGATTTCTAATGCTTGACAAGCATTTGATAAGCACTTGACGGATCTACTGATGCTTCTGAAGGAAGCGTTTAATTATAAGTTTTTGCCAGAAAAAACAGAGTATAAACATGAATTACTTGAATAATTTTCAAGAAAATACCACCAATGGATGAAGGCTCGGAAAAAATATTCGAGTCTACATACCCTTTATCGGTTTCATCATTAACCATAATTAAAATTGTTTACTTCAAAAAGTGACCTCTGTAGCTGCAACTCTACAGTCACTAGTGTACTTAAGCACAGAATCTAATAAAGACTCAAAGTAAAGGTGACTTAAAAATGGTAGAAAAACCAAAATTCCTCACAATAATATTTTCTATAATACTTTTACTAAGCACAGCTAGTTTCGCCATTGTTGCTGTTTCAGCTCAAAGCGATGCTACAGTTACAGTTTTAGCTTCGGATGGAGGAGCAACCAGCATTACAGGAACAAACACTTATCCTGACGGAACCGATTTCACAATATCGGCAACACCCGCAACTTCAACAACCGCCTTCTTAGAATGGATCATTACAACAAACACAGGTTCAAGTAACTATTTTGACAATCCATTAACAATCACAGTTGTAGGCGGAGTAACATACACTATTCAAGCAACCTTCCAAACTATACAACCGCTACCTGGAAGAGATCTACCACCTGACTTATCCAATTCAGCAATCATTGTCGTTTTAGCTGCCGCAGGTGGAACCTCAACGCCAGCACCAGGCACATATGCCCTTGCAGACGCCACCTCAATGACGCTAACTGCCACACCAAATAGTGGCTGGCAATTTGCCCATTGGACAATCTGTGGCACAAACATGGACCATGGTGGTGCTCCAGTAGACTATACCCCTACTGATAATCCCTACACAGTAGGTCACGGCTATGGATACACTTACTACTATCAACCTGTATTCACACAGGTTGGAAGCAATGAACCTACACCAACACCTACATCGATCGTAAATGCTGGTGGCATGAGCACTGAAACATGGATAATCATTGGATTAGTTATTGTGATCATTATAATGCTGATTGGATTCGGAATGGTGTTAAGGCGCAAACATTAGATTTTTTTCTTTTTCCCCCTTTCTTTTTTTAATCTACAATTGTTACTAAAAATTAAACACAGCAATTGTTACAAGTTTTATTTACAAATAATTTGTTGTTGTGTTAAGCCTACAGTCACATGAGCTTATGAGTTATTATTTTATTAATCAGAATTGAATACGATTTGGAGGAGGAGAAGGCAATGCTAATGGAGACGATACTAAAAACAGAAGTAATAATTGCAGCGTTAAATGAAGAATCCGGAATTAAATTAACCATTAATGAACTTTCAAGAAACTTTTCCACTAACAATATTATAGTAATTGATGGTCACAGCTTTGACAGAACAGTTGAAGTAGCTAAAGATTGTGGGGCAAACATTTTTTATCAAGATGGTAAAGGCAAAGGTGATGCAATCTCAAAAGCGCTTGGATTAATGCGTCCTGAAGCGAATTATATTGTTCTAATTGATGCTGATTACACATACCCAGCTGAATATATTCCCATTATGATTGATATACTTGAACAGAACCCTGAAGCAGGTATGGTTTGTGGTAACCGATTTAATGGAAAAATTGATGAAAAAGCGCTTCATAATAAATTCTTAATAGGAAATAAAATGCTGGGATTGGCGCACAACTTGTTAAACGGTGTAACCCTAAAAGATCCCCTAACTGGTCTGCGAGTTATACGTGCTGAAGTTCTAAGAGAGTGGAAAGTTAAATCAAAAGGTTTTGATGTAGAAGTTGAAATAAACTCTCAAGTTCAAAAACAAGGCTACAAAACAATTGAAATTCCCATAAACTACAGACAAAGAATAGGTAAAAAGAAACTAGGAATGAAACATGGTTTTATTATTTTAAAACGAATAGTTCTAGAGAGTATTCCTGAAATTAAACCAAGCTTCAAATCGTCATGATAGATCGTTGGATTTCTAGCGTTCACTAATATCAATAGTGCTATCCCATAACCAGTGGACTTAAACATCGCTTTCCAAAAGTTTCCTCTACCATGCTTCTGGAGCTTGGTTTTTTAATTAGTGTTTTTCTCGTAGTTTACGTTCCATGGCTACACTTACCTGTGCGGTAATTGTTTTCATTAGCTCAAGTTCTTCTTGATTAAAACTAAGTTTTTGTTTAGAACCAAAAAATAATGTTCCTATAATCTTTCCTTTTGAGTAAAGCGGATTTGCAACATATGCTTTAATCCCGAATGAACAAACAAAATTCGTTTTATAGTCATTGCTCAATGGAATATTTTCAGATACAATACCTTCACCTTGTTTAGCAGAATATCCGCAGAATGCTTCCCCAAATTGGAGCCACTCGATTTTTTTTGCTGTTTCTTCTGGAAGTCCTGAGTAAGCGCTTAGATGCAAGCATGCTTTTTCTTGATCTACCAGAAAGTTGAGAAAAACATCAAGATCTAGAAAAGCCATTAATTTTTTGCATATCTCGTCTACGAGCGTTTGGGGGTCCTCAGCAGATAATAATCGGTTGGCGGTTTCAGATACAATTTTCAATCTTTGATTACTATAAAGTAAGGCTTGTTCATTTTTCTTTCGTTCAGTGATATCTGTAACAGCTGTTAGGTAGTGCTTTTCAGCACCAATATCCACGGTTTCCACCGAAAACATGAGGTTAATCAAATTACCTGATTTGGCTTTATAGAACATCTCATAGTCATGCAAGTAACCCTGATTTTGTAACAAGCTAAGCATAGCTTTTCTTTTTTCAGAATCCACTACCATTCCAACTTCAACAGCAGTCCTACCAACTAGTTCTTCTCTATCATAACCAAAAAGGTGTACATAACTATCATTAACACTAATTATCACTGCATCACTAGCACGCAAAATAGCCATTGGTTGAGGACTAGATAGAAATGCTTTTTTAAAACGATCCTCTGTTTGATGCAGTACTGCTTTGGTTTCCTCGTTAGCCGCCCTCATTCTAAGCAATAATATACCGTGAGAAAAGTCATTAGCCAATTCAACAAGCAGTTTTATCTCCTCATCTGTGAAGGCATTTGTTTCTGTAGAATAAATATTCAAAGCGCCAAAGGCTTTTCCATTAGATAAAAAAGGTATAACAATTGACGAAGCGTAACCACGCTTATTCGCCTGATTAAGCCAAGGTGTGAAAGTTTTATCTAAAAGCATAACATTGCAGACTTGAACTTTTCCAGTTCTTATAGCTCTTCCAGTTGGACCTCTACCACGTTCGTTATCTGCCCAAGTAATTTTTAAAGAATCAATATATCCTTGATCAAAACCTGCATACGCCATAGGCTTTACTGTTTTTTCTTTGTCATTTTCAGCAAAACCAATCCAAACAAGTTTGTATCCGCAATCTTCAACAATAATTCTACAACCTTGCTGCAGAAAGGCAGCTTCATCAGTTGCACGCATTAACGCTTGGTTGCTATTGCTTATAGCCCTGAGAGCACGATTGAGTCTTTGAAGTTTTTGCTCACTTATTTTTTGTTCTGTTATATCTTGAACAGTACCAAAACCACCAATTAAAGTGCCTTCTTTGTCGAATTCAAGCTCCGCTTTCTCATGTACCCATAGCACTTTTTTTCCGACAATTATGCGATGTTGAATATCATAGTGTTCACCTCTAAGCGC
The DNA here is from genome assembly GCA_964640475.1 of uncultured Candidatus Bathyarchaeia archaeon. GTDB lineage: Archaea > Thermoproteota > Bathyarchaeia > Bathyarchaeales > Bathycorpusculaceae > Bathycorpusculum. The sequence continues at coordinate 14,641 of CAZXGX010000016.1, read as the reverse complement.
TGCCTTCCAACTGCTATCGACTTTTTCTTTATCTTCAGGATGAATTACCCCAAGAAAAGTTTCATAAGTTAACGGTGTTCCAATCGGTACTCCAAATATTCTATATGCTTCCTCAGACCAAAATAGTTTGTTGGTATGTACATTCAAACGCCAGCTTCCAGCGTTAGCCACAATCTGCGCATGTTTTAAGTCATGTTGACTTTCCCGCAACTCATTTTCAATTAGTTTTTGGTCTGACAATGCTTTAGAAAGCCGAAGGTTGCCATAACTTAGCTTGGAAATAATTTCGGCTAGTTTTACATAAAATTTCATAAGGTTTTGAACGATTACACGATTCCAACGTGGAACTCTATCTAGAGCAGCTAGATAACTTTCTTTATCTAATCCGTACTTTTCTGCTTGCTGAACAAAAGAATCGCGGTCAACGATTTCGTCGTCAAAAAAGAATTGACCAGAAAAAAGGTTGGCAACATGCCTATTTCCAACGATGACAGGAGTAACAATATCCCACATTCTATTTTTGCATTTATACGTTCGGAATTCTCCTCTACGCACTCCTTGGGTGAGAACTAAATCGCTTTCTAAACAATTCCATAGACTCTGAGGATTCTTACGGTGGAATTTCGTACAAATATCTTGCCAACCGTTTGCTGCAAGTACATTTCCACGTAAATCTATTAGTGCAAAACCTATTTTTGTAACAGCATATAAATCATCCATCATTGACTGCAAAGCTTCAATGTCTATAATGTCTATAAGTTCTTGATTTTCCATAGTTGCATCTAATGGTAGATTATGTACTGTCACTTTGTTCCCCCATCAATTGCTTCAATCTTCTAACATATCAATTTTGCCTAAAAAGGCTGAATTAAATTATTATTTATCAATAAAGCCAAGATAGCAGTGAGTCTAAATTTTTTACTACTTGTTGTGTTAGGATTACAGTCACATGAGTTTAAAGAAAAGTTTCTGCTTATTGAGATGTAACAATAGATGGAGGTAGAAAAATGCAAAAAATGTTAAAAACAAAAAAGACCAAAAATAATTTTTCGTCTACGAAAGAATCACCTCTTGATCCTAAACTTCTAGAAATTATGTTTCTTTATAATGATAACGAGAATTCAGTTAGAGCAGTTGAAAGTACAACTATTGATTTCAATGAAGTAATTGAGCATTTAGGTCGAGGAAATGCGTTATTCATAGCGCCTAAAATTTTTGGAAAAAATCAATTATCCAAACAACCAGTTACTGTTGGCAACGATTTAATTGATCATATTTAGAGTATAGGATATTTGGACTTAAGGAACTTCACCCTATGCATTAGAAAAAAATTCCCTATAAGACATAGGATTTTTTGAAATAATCAAGTCAATAAAATTAATCTGGACAATAGGCATTCATTGTTATTGTTTGCTAGTTTGGCTTTAGCTTTGATACATATGAGGCTGATAAAGATGGGAAAAAAGAACTAACTAATTGCTACGCGGCCTAGCTCTGGATCCACCCAGGTAAACAAAACTGAACCATGAGCTTTCACTAATTCAGGGTAAATGTTAGTTGAATTATTAGGGTTCATGATTTGGTCTGCGCGATAGGCACAAATTGCAATCATTGGAGTATCAAGTATTCTGTGAAGGGCTTTTTCATAATCAATCAATTCGTTAACTAGATTATGTTTAAAGAAACAAGAAGTTTCTCCTGTTACTCTTAAACCTTGGAATCCTTTTGCTATTGCTTCTGAATAGTATTTGTCCCATAGTTTTAGAGTGTTGTTTATGTTAAATTGACCATCAATTACATAATGTTGCGTATAATCTAAAATTCTTAACGCAGCACTTTTTTCATACCTATTAACATCAATACCTTTTTCAATCATGGCTACTTTAATTTCTTCAACACTTGCTTCAGAGCAAATATAAATAAAAGCTTCATTGTTTTCCAAAGCAAATTTAGCATAACTCAATAAAACTTTATTTTTTGCTTCACTTGTTTCATATAAAAGTATTACATGATCGGATGGTTTCATTTGTTTGATAAATGTCTTGAGTTTTTCATCGTCTGTTTTATTAGTTAAAGTGGCGGATTCAACTGTTGAAGTCCACAGTTCTTCAAACAACTTTTTATAACTCATAACATGAGGAAGATTATTTGACCATAACAAAGGATTATCAACTAGATAACCAGATGTGTTAGTATCAATTAAAACCTCATTTTTATCAATTATTAAAAAATAACTTGGAAGATTATCCAAGTAACGCATTGTTATTGATTCTACAGAAAAGAAATTTTGGTTGAATACCTTAGTTATATCATCTCTATTCTCAGGCGACTTAGAGAGTATGCGGATCTTAACGCCTCGTTTAATCGCCTCAGTTAATGATTTAGAGAAAAATTTTAAAAATTGCACCAACTTTTCTCTAGAGACGCAATAATCAATTGCTAATTTAGCATTATCAATTAGTGTTTCAATCTTGCCTAATCCAACTGCTTTTTCTGAAATTATTGAGAATTGTTCGCCTTCACCCAATCTACCTTCTTTTGAAGAGGTTCTATAGTTCTTTAGAAATTCTTCTTTTTTATTTCTTAATTCAATTAATCTATTTTTGGTTCTTTCTTCTTCTGCCCTTATTAATAGGGATAATGCATTATCTATAGAAGTAGCCTTAAGCTTAACAGGTGCTGTTAACGTTTTTTCTATTAGCCCCAGCTTTTCAAGCTTAGGTAAAATTCTGTAAACCTCCTCTCGACGCACTTTTGACAGCTTAGATAATTCGCCGACAGTTGAGATTCCCGTTGAAACCAATGCTAAATACACTTTTGCTTGTTTAATAGTTAGGCCAAAGCTTGATAATATCTCTGCATTTTGCTCAATACGATTCAAAGTGACTACGCCATTGAACCCCCACAAGATTAGCGTATTAACTAATGTTTCTTCGTTTAACCTAAAGTATTTTTTCTTCTAACTTGGAGGCGATTAAAATCAAATCCTCACAAAGATAAAAAAAATCCAAATGTAAAAAATGGTGGAGATTGCAGTAAACTATAACTTTGTCTCAACTCTATGAAACTATTCTTTTCTCAGAATTCTTAATGCCTTCTGATTTGGAGAATCACCCCCTTTACAGCTTTATTCTATTAAAAGCCGCAGAATAAACCATTATTTATGCAAAAAAGCTTCTTAGCACATTTGTTTATAAGCTCGGCACCATATAGTATTAATGAAAAGTCCTTTTGTGCCTTGATTTAGGCTATGTAATTGATACTTTTCAATAATACTCAATGAGAGAAATATGCATGTTAAAAATTAATTCATTAAATATTTGCATTAGATGGAAACCATCTTTAAACAATAACCGTGCTTTCAGCAAAGGACCTTCAAGAGCTTATATTAATATTAAACAAGAGGAAGCGTAAAAATATGGTAAAAATAGGTGACCATGCGCAATGTCCACAATGCACTCGAATGGGACGCATTGTTTGGGTTTCACAGAATGGAAATATCGTTGGAATCCGATGTTCTGCAAGTCATAGTATAGCTAGTCAGCCTGACTCATTTGGATTTGTACGCTCAGCATCTAAGGCAAATAAAAATAGCGTTTTTCTAGTTAAAACTGAATCAGTATAATTAATCGCATGTTTGAAACATTATGTTAAAACAAAGCTATGTGCTCTCTAGTAAAATAAAAATAGCAGCTAAATATGATAAAAGGGATTACGCTGGCACGCAGTATCATTTTTATTCCAAATATTCTTTGTTTGTTTTGAAAGCGTTAAAAAGAAAATCCTTTCAAGAATTTTTGGACTCCATGTTAAAAAAAGAAGATATAAAAGAAGCAAATATTAATGCTGTTAAAATCGAAGTTTTTCCAGCCCCAAGAAGAAATGGTTTTAACATCGCTGGAAAATGTAACACCTGCAATGGCAGAATTCGCATTTACCCTAAAAACATCAAGTTCTGCCATGCATTCAGGGAAGAATTTGGTAAAAGCACTCTAGTGTCATATGCGGGCAATAGAGCCAGAGCTTCGTTAATACATGAATTGTTGCATTTGAAGTATATTAGTGATGAAGAACAGGTTCGCGAATTAACTAAAATTTATTTCACAAAATATGAACAACAATTTGATAAGAAATCGAATTCAATTTCTATATATCAACTGTTGTTCTATGCAAAAAGTCTCAAGCTTGGGGAAATAATCAAAAAGCATAACGAAAAAATTAAAGATTAACCATTCAACATACATTATTCGCTCATTGTTGTTGTTCTGTAATGCTCAATGAGGATTAATATAATTTGATACCTGATGAAAACAACTAAATGGGATCTTCATCCAAAGATAGGTTTTGTGAAAATAAATGTTAGTGCCTTTTTAGGCACTTTATTCCATCGCGATTCGGGGGAACTTTGAAGGAACATTATAAGATGTATTGACACTTAATATAAACCTATATTTCCAAATTCGTAATATATCGAATGGTAAAGCACGTTCACCCAAAAAATAATAAGCAACGCTAAGTGAGAAAACATTTGGTTGATTTAAATGAGAAATAAAACCTGGGCTACTTCAATCATCATCTTTACAGCAGCATTGTTGATATTAACTTCACCTTTTCCAGCTAACTCCGCATCATCACAACACACAGAACAAGAAAACTCAAGCCTCACCATGCCTATAGAATACATCAACTATACGATCGTTTCAATTAACAATAGATTATGGGCTAAAATCGATGGTACATACCCCATATATTTACAAGGAGATCTACCACAGAGCCTTCAAATGGTCTACCCTACACCACCAGAAACGACCAATATCACACTAAAACTAAATGACCAAATCCTCAGCTACACAAACTATACCGACATCTATCCAACAGCATTGCATCATACGGCAATTGGCGATTGGAAAATGGTCAGCTCAGAAATAGATGTTAATTCTGAAGCGTTTACACTTAAAATTCATTATGAACATCCCCTGCAGATAGTGAATGGCAGCTCCTTATTCCTTTACGACTTAAACATCAGCCCATATCTGTCACCTGTAAGTAACAGTTCAATTGCGTATTTCACGATTCGCATGGAAACAAACACATCAATTATTAGTGCTTTTACAACTGAAACTGACACCAAATGGAACCCAATCAACTACACACTCTCCAAAGAGGATGAAGTTGAAGTAGTTTCGATTGTTATGTATTCGCAGTATGAACACCTTTTAGGCGACTTAGTAGTTATATTTTCTGACGAGCAAATTCCTGAATACCCCTTTTGGGCATTAACCATGTTAATAGTTGGTTTCTCTACTACAGCAATAATACTTGCTAAAATTAAACATCGATATAAATACAGAAGAGTTGAGGAAAACGTCTATTCCTAAGGCAAAAAACCGATTGATTTGCCTTTAAAATCTCTTATCTAGCTTGTTTTGAGTACTCTGAAATCCCAACAGGGCGTTTTCTATAAGTTGGAACTTCAAATTCAAACAGCGGAGTTTTTTTCGTTTCCTTTCGTCTCCGTAAAAGGTTTTGGAACGTTTAGTGTTTAAAACTCTTTCGCTGACACCAGATGTTTTACACCATGCATTTTAACCATAAAAAAATTTTTTTATTAAAACATTTATTAAACAAAAAAATGGTACAGGTTTAATATTGATTATGCCACACTAGGTTGTACATATAAGTTGGATTTATTACCATAATGCTTATTACTTTTCTAATCAAGCACTTCTGCAAGTGAACAAGCATGCGCAAGCAAATTACTATTTCAAGCTTAACAATACTACTAATACTCTCATTTGCAGCACCAGTACTCTGTAGTCAAACAATCACTGTACCTTTAGGAGAACCGACTACTACAAATATAAGCCTGAATCAAGGCGACTACATTTCAGGAAGCATAGTTGTAACAGGCGGCCTAAATAGCAATATTAATTTTTACATAACAGATCCAGACAGCAACAACGTAGCAAGCTATAGCCAAGTAATTCAGACATCTTTCAGTTTCACAGCCCAAACCACTGGAACCTATACACTACACTTTCAAAACTTAGGATTACTTAGCAGAAACGTAACAGTAGATTATAACATTAAAAGCTCAGTAATTGGGCTGCCACAAGACACCTTCATAATACTAGTTGTCGCAATAATCTTAACCATTATCATTGTGATTTCAATCATAATTTTAGCTATCAGACGTAGCAAAGCAACACAAAGCACTGCATGATTTTCTTCTCTTTTTTAAAAAAGACTAAAAACAGTTGTATCTTGCGAATACTTTTTGTTTACACTCACCAATATTGGATACAAGTGAAACATGCGTGCCCTTAATTTCAAGCTTTGATCCATGGCAAAGTGGTCTCTGTACTTGCCCGCCAAAATTGACTTTAAATCCTTACACGGGATGCGACCATAAATGCATCTATTGTTACGCCTCAAGCTACATTATCGGTTTTAACGAGTGTAAACCAAAAAAAGACCTGCTTGAAAACCTACGACGTGAAGCAACCAAACTTAAAGGTGAAATCATTTCGATCTCTAATAGTTCAGACCCTTACCCGAAGACTGAATCCTCAACCGGTCTAACTAGGAGATGCCTTGAAATTCTTGTAGAAAGCAACTGTAGGATTCAAATTATAACTAAAAGTAACCTTGTCGTTCGAGATGATGACCTTTTAAAAAAGATTCCTTCAACAGTAGCTTTAACAATAACAACTGAGGATGACCAGCTTGCACGTGTGTTAGAACCAAACGCCCCAACGCCAACACAGCGTATAAATGCAGTAGAAGATCTGTTGAGCCAAGGAATCCCGGTATCAGTAAGGATTGATCCAATAATTCCCTTTGTAAATGATCAACCGCAAAAACTAATTGCTACATTGGCAAATATGGGTGTTAAACATATAACAAGCTCAACCTACAAAGTGAAACCAGACAATTGGAAGAAGCTTACCCATACTATGCCGCAAATCGCTGAGAAACTTAAGCCTCTGTACTTTCAACAGGGCGAACGTATCGGTGGAAATATACTATTACCGAAGGAGCTCCGTTTCAAGCTAATGAAAAACATACGCGATATAGCTGAAGGCAACGGTCTAAAGTTTGGTGTCTGCAGGGAAGGTTTAGAGCGGCTAAATACAGCAGCGTGTGATGGATCATGGTTGTTACCTAAACAGAAGGAGCCTAAATTATGGTTCAAAACAGAGTCATAATGCTCGCCGACTTTGATTATTTCTTTGCTCAATGTGAAGAGCTACGCAATCCTACGATCAAAGACAAACCAATAGTTGTAGGAGTCTATTCAGGAAGAACCGAAGATAGTGGCGCAGTAAGCACCAGCAACTATATTGCTCGAAAATATGGTGTCAAATCAGGCTTGCCCTTATTCCTTGCAAAGAGTAAACTGGAAGGCACAGAGGCGGTTTTTTTCCATGTTGACCATGAATATTATGATCAAATTAGTAATATAATAATGCAGATTTTCCGCACTTACGCAACGAATCTTGAACAAGTCAGTATAGATGAAGCTTATCTAGATGTTACCGAACAAGTTGAAGGCAACTTTGAAAAAGCGAAAGACTATGCAGAGAAAATTAAGCGGGATGTGAAAAATCAGGTTGGCATCTCCTTTACAATAGGTGTAGGGCCAAACAAGCTTGTTGCCAAAATAGCCTGTGACCACCAAAAACCGGATGGATTAACAATAGTAAAAAATGAAGATGTGAAAGCTTTTCTTGAACCATTGTCAGTTGATCGATTGTTAGGTGTTGGGAAGAAAACTTCTATACGAATGGAACAAATGGGAATTAAAACCATTGGAGACTTGGCAAAATATGATCCTCAAAGGCTAATTGAGGTCTTCGGAAAAGTTTTGGGCATCTACTTTTATAATTCCGCAAATGGAGTTGACAATGCACCTGTAATGGAACAGGGAGAAGCAGAATCTATAAGTAAGATTGGCACCTTGAAGCAGGATACACGTGATTTAGCGTTTGTTTTACAGAAAACCGATGAATTAACTGAGTATGTGTATAGGGAAGTTTCTGAGAAAAACCTGAGCTTTAAACAAGTGTCTATTTATGCTGTTATGGTTGATTTAAGTAGTAAAAGCCGCTCTGTAACACTTGAACAACCCGCGAAGGATAAGGAAACAATCAAGAAAAATGTTCGTATGCTCTTCGAGAAGTTCTTGTTAGAATCATCGCTTGAATTAAGACGAGTAGGAGTTAGAGTCTCAGCGCTTGATAAAGAAAAACCACAACAGAAACAATTAACAAGCTTTTTTTCGGCTTAAAATTAAACTTGAAATTTTGAAAAAATAGAAAAGAATGTTTGATTGTTTATTTTAGGGCTAATAAGCCCACCTTAACTTTTTCGGCAATTACGTCGCCTAAGACTAGTTTTGTTCCGATTTGACACCATTTTGCTAGTTCATCTAAGTCACTTTTTTGAAGTGCCGCTGGAGCTTTGTTTAGGTGTGATTTGCATTGCCTTTCAAGGAAGCCTTTTGCAGCGGGTCCCATTTGTTTAGTGAGTACATCTAGGCTTTGTTGCTCAACACTTGACATTTTCGACTTCCTCCTGCACAACCATTTCACTCATTGCACTGGTCATTTTAAAAGCGTTTATCATGCGTTGGAATGCCTCTCCTAAGTCGCTGATTTCATCTTTAGTATTGAAGTCAATTTTATGTTCAAGTTCACCCATGCTTACTTTGCCAGCAATGCCTGTTAGCTTCTTTAATGGATCAGTTATGCGTTTACCCATTACTAAGGCCATAACGATAGATACTACAGCGATAGATCCTATTCCGGCTGCTGAAAGCATAACGCTGAAGTTTGCATAGCTTTGAGCTTCGGCAGTTGCTGCTTGAATGCTTTCAACAACTAGGAGTTGGAAGTTGTCAAGGTCTACCTGTAAAGCTGAAAGTCCATTTTTCACTATTGCCATTTGTGTATTAACTTCTGCGATGTTACCGATTGCATAAGCTGCTGATGCTTGTGCTAAAGCAGGTGTTATTACATCTGTATAAATTTGGTTGCATGCTAAGAATTTAGTATATAAATCACTGTCCTTGGGTAAGTTATCAAGAAGGTAAGTTCCTGTTGCAGCTGTTAATGATTGACCACTTGCTGAGTCTGCTGCTGCGGCTTCTGGGTCTGTTTGAGTTTCTTGGAATGCAAGGTCCATTAGAAGGAAGCCTTTTTGGTAACTGTTTGCATAGCTTCCGATTAAGACTTGGTTAGATACATTTGTTTGTATTTCGTTCATTTTCATTGTGTTGTAGGTTATTGTTGCGCCTATTGCTACGAAAAGTGCTACTATTAACATATAGGATAATAACAGTTTACGTTGTATTTTCATCTTTTTTTCTTTCCTTGATTCAAGTTTACCTTCAAATCTG
>CAZXGX010000016.1:0-5141 GCA_964640475.1 uncultured Candidatus Bathyarchaeia archaeon | reverse complement strand
ATTTTTTTGTAAATATTACAGAAAAACATTGATTTTTATTGCCATTATCATATAATAAAGATTTTTATTAGTAATTTATATTTTTCAATCAAGACAATATTTATAAGCTTTAATAATAACACTTTGATTCAGAACGAGGTAAGTTATCATGCCACAGAAAATTCAAAAAATAAGGCACCTTTCAAACTGCAATGCATCAACAGAGGATCTTCCTGAAACGTGCGCAGTAATAAGCAGTAGTTCAGATGTGTCTTCAGAAAAAAGAAAACAAGAAGCCAACAAACAGCTCTACCTAAGACGAATATAATAACATTCAACATTTACACTAACAGAATCTAAGTATTTTATATCAAATTTTTCTTTCAATTCTAAGTACATTAGGAAGCGAAAAACTTGGATTACACTCAAGCTAATCTTGGAAGAATATTCATCCTTAGACTACATGATAGTGAAATTTTGCATAAAGTAATTGAAGAATTTGCTGCGGAAAAAAGCGTCGCTAGTGCGCTTTGTTTCTTTCTAGGCGGAGCCGAAGATAGAAGTAAACTTGTTGTTGGACCTAAAGATGGCAATGTATTGCCAGTAGAACCTATGACAACGCTGTTAAATGGAGTTCATGAAGGATGCGGTGTTGGCACTGTTTTTACCGATGAAGAAGGCAAACCTAAACTTCATATGCATGCAAGCTTTGGGAGGAATGATACTGCAGTAACTGGTTGTGTTAGATTAGGCATTGAAGTTTGGCATATAGGTGAAGTAGTAATTATGGAATTGACTGAGAGTTCAGCTAGAAGAATAAAAGAAAAAGCTACAGGTTTTGAGCTTTTAGAAACTCGTTAAGTGATTGTTTGATTTAGGAACCTTACTAGGAAAAGTCGATGGGGCATTTTGCCAAAGAAGGGTTGATCCTCTGGGTCCCCAAACCTGTTTGTTTCATAGAGCATTGTTGTAACGTTGCTTATGGTCAAGTTTGAATCGTAAAAAGGCGAGTCGGCTCCATGATCATAAAGAACAATATACCTAACATGGTATTCTTCACATAGGTTAACAAATTCAGTTATGTTAAAGTCCGGTCTATAAGTGTCAATCGGCAATTCTGGATACTGATACACTTGGTTATTTCTATGAGTTCCGTCAGCCCATAAATAGAACCTAAACATGTCTTGACTAAATAAGTTAAAGGCGCAAACAAGCATAATTGACTCATTTTCGCCTAAGCGACTGGCAGCATAATTTGTGGCTTCCTCTATTGGGATCTGAATTTGATCCTTCGCAACCCAACTGTGTGCATCGTTAACGCTTATGAATAATCCAGCAGCTAAGAAAACTGTGAAACAAGCAGCTGCCACTTTTACAACTCGTTTTTTATTAACACTAAAATGCCCCTTTAGCACAGTTTGCATTTTGTTATAGGTAAACAAGATTAGTCTTGCAGCTGAAACTGCCAAAACTGGGAACAGTGGCAATACATATCTCCAATGCTTGTTTGGGATTAATGTAAAGAAAACGAAAACAGTTACGAACCAGATCAGTAAGTATTTGTCTTCAGTTTTTCTTCGCCATGCTAGTATTCCCAATCCTAGTAAACTAACTCCATAGAGCAATAATGAAATTGGGTGTACATCGCTGTAGGGCCAAACCATTTCTATAAAGTAAAATATGGTGTATGAAACTGGAACTGAAAAGCGTATGCTGTACATTGATTTTTCAGGGTTACCCATTTGCAGGGCATATATCCATTCGTTAAGCATATTGGCAGCGTATGTTTGATAAGTTATGAGGAGCCATGGAATGGCTACTGCAATTACTGTGATAATTAGAATTGTGAATTTTGACAGATGTAGTTTGAGCTTATCGCGAGCTAAAAACAAAATACTTGTCAGCATTATTACTGCAGCAATTATCATCTGGTACTTAGTCAAGAAGCCTAAACCTAATGCTAAGCCAGCTAGAAACAGCCACTTATTCCTATGATCTTTTAACCAAAGGAAAAATAGCATTATCGCTAATGTGAAAAAGAACACGAGCATTGTCTCAATCATAGCCATTCGAGAGAGCCAAAAATATCCAGGCATAACACCTAAAAGAATACTTGACAGTAAAGCAGTTTTAGCGTCATACAATTTGTGGACAAACTCAAAAACCACCCATAAAGTGAGAATAGAAAAAACAACTGCGACTAGTCGTCCACTAAAAACGCTGACGCCTAAAACTTTAAAGAAAAGCACAGTTATTGAGTCAAACATGGGGGGGTAAAACGAGTTTAATCCAATGTATGTTTGAAACTCGCCTCTTAGCAGAAATGAGCCGCCGTTTAGATGATTGATTTCATCCCATTGTATTGCTGCTTTTGATAAATCAAGTAAAAGAGAAATAGCGTAAACGATAACAAAAACGAGGAATGCTAGGCGCCATTTATTTTTTAATCCATTTATAGCCTGGATTAATAGCGATTTTAGGTTACCCATAGCAGTCCTTCGGTTGTTTTTGATTATTCAGTAGTGCGCAAAAAAACATATAAACAAACCGAAAATCTCGTATTTTTTTTGTTTTTTGGGAATTTGTGGATTGCCAAATCAGTTAATGATTTTGGAATTGTAGCAGTATTAGTCTGTGTGGTGGGTTCCCAAAGATTTGTTGATCAGATTGGTTACCGAATCTGTGTGATTCGTAAATTATGGTGGTTATGTTGCTTTCTGTGAAACTAATATTGTAGTAAGCTGCGTAGGCTTCAAAATCGTAAAGAATTAAATATTTTACATTGTGTAATTCGCATAATGTTATGAGTTGGGTTACGTTAAAATTAGGGGTATAAACGTCAACTGGTAATTCTGGATATTGGTAGACAAAATTGTTTCTGTCCTGTGCCCAAATATAAAATTTCATCATATCAACATTAAGCAAATTAAAAGGATAAACAATCATTATCGCATCTGACTCATTCATTTTAGCTATTGCATAGTTTGTTGCTTCCTCTATGGGGATATGAACTTGATCTCTATTAGTCATCTGATAAGCATTATAGCCGCTGTAAACAACTGCTCCAATTATTAAAATGCTAAATACTACCGCTACAATTTTAGTTAAGTCTATTTTGTTTGCATTTATCGTTTTTTTCTTGAGGGTATTGATTTTTTCAATGATGGATATTGAGAAGTTTGCGGCTGAAAGAGCTAAAACTGGAAAAAGCAACGTAATGTATCGCCAATGCTTGTTTGGCAGCAAAGTAAAGAATATATAAATTACTAAAAACCAAAGTAGAAAGTACTTGTCTTCTGGTTTTCTTCTCCACGCCCATAGCCCAACTCCAAGGAGACCTAAAACAAAAATGCCTATCGAAACTGGGTGTACTGGTATACCATTAAAAGGAAAAGTCATTTCTATGAGATAAAAGATAGGTGCGAAGAATCTTTCACTATACTCAGGTCGATTTTCGCCGCCAACCTGAATTACATAGAGAAGCTCACCAAATTGATTGAGCCCATATGTTTGAATAACAATAATTAGCCAAGGAACAACAATTGCTGCTGCCACTAGAAGCATTAAAATGAATTTGGTTAATCTTAACTTTAACTTGTCTCTGTTTAAAATTAGAATTACTAAAATCATGACTAATGCAACAACTAAAAGTTGGTATTTAGCAAGAAAACCTATTCCTAAGGCTAATCCACATGCTATCAGCATTTTTTTCTGGTTTGTTCGCATCCAAGAGAAAAACAGCATTAAACAGAGTGAAAAGAAAAAGGAAAGCATTGTTTCAAGCATTGCAGTTCTTGATAGCCAAAAGAAGCCTGGTGTAGCTCCTAAAATGATGCTGGCAACAAGGGCGGTTTTGGGTCCGTATGTTCGATTTGAGAATTCAAATAATATCCAGATTGAAAGAAGCGAGAAGATTACGGCTGTTAATCGTCCAGTTATTGCTGTTGGGCCTAAAATACTGAAGAATCCTGCGGTTAATATGTCGTATGCGGGTGGATAGTATCCGTAGGTTGTTATGTATTGTGGGAGATTTCCTTGTTCAATTAGTAATCCTCCGTAGAGGTGGGGCATTTCATCCCATAGAAAGGATGTATAGTCTAGTTGAAGTAGTAGGAAGTAAGCGTATAATGTTAGGAAAGCAAGTAAGAGTAGTCTGAACTTGTTATTTTTAATGCATTCTATAAGGTTTGGTTTCAAACTTTTTGTTGACCTAACTATACGCCCCTTATAGAAAAACATTTGATTAACTTCAAATAAAGATTGCTTAATTTGATATAATCAGGGAATTTCTTAAACTTGTTCTGAAACCAATTAATTTATAATAAACTAAGGCTTTTGAAACGTGGGAGAAGGGGCAATGCCTGTTAGTGAAACAAAGAAAGAGGTTTCGATTCTTATTCCAGCTTACAATGAGGCATTGCTGATAGAAAAATGTGTAAGAGCTGTTGATGAGGCTGTTAGATCCTTTTCTGATTCATATGAAATTATTGTTACTGAAGACGGAAGTACTGATGACACCAGCAGTATAGTTTCAAATCTTATGAAAACTATGCCTAACCTGCGTTTTCTTCATATGCCTACTCGTTTAGGGAAGGGTAAAGCCATTAAAAGAGGTCTTTGTTCAGCTCAAGGTAAAATAATCTTTTTTATGGATGTTGATTTGGCAACCAATCTTGATTATTTACCTAAATTTATTGAGTTGGTTAAAATTAATGGTGGATTAGCTATCGGTTCAAGATATGCTCAAGGTGCTATTGTAAAGAGGCATTTTTCAAGAAAAATGGCTAGTTTAGTTTATAATATTTTTGTGCGCGCGCTTTTTCTTGATGGTATTAAGGATCACCAATGTGGTTTTAAAGCGATGAGTAGTGATGTTGCAAGAGCTTCTGAGGGTGTTAAGGCAGATGGCTTCTTTTTTGATACAGAAATGATATTGCGGTGTAAAAAGCTTGGTTTTCCTGTTATGGAAATTGGTGTGGAATGGGTTGAGAATCCAAGATTAAGTGATTCAAAAGTTAGGGTTCTCAATGATGCTAAAAAAATTGGTAAGGATATGTTATTGTTTAGATTTAATGATTATAAACACTTGAAAGATGACGGTAAAAATCAAAATTTACACAATTCTTAGGTTTTTGATAACTCTTGAATTTTGCCTTTTTACA
>CAZXGX010000015.1:0-25706 GCA_964640475.1 uncultured Candidatus Bathyarchaeia archaeon | reverse complement strand
TGCTAAGTCTGTGGTCGAAAGGCCGCGTGGGTTCAATTCCCACATCCCGCGCCATTTCCGTTTTAGGGTTACTTATTGGGGTATTTTTGATATTTACACTCTAATTATAATCAGAAATTAGGGCATACCCCGTGAGATATAGCGTTTTAATTGCATACATAAATAAAAAAAGTAAAAGCACCTGTAAAAAGATGCTCTATTTCCTGTTTCTTTAACTATGCGTGAATCTATTCAGATTGATGCAGGATATCTCTGCGTTCACCGATTTGCTGACGCCACATTGCGTAATACAATCCCTTTTGTTCAAGAAGACCTTCATGAGAGCCTGTCTCGACAATCTTTCCCTTCTCCAGAACGTAGATCAAATCTGCATGCATAATTGTCGATAGACGATGGGCGATAAGAATCGAAATCTGATCTCTACTCATTGAAATATCTCTGATAGTATTGGTGATGTCTTGTTCAGTCAAAGAATCAAGTGATGAAGTCGCTTCGTCAAAGATCAGCAGCCGAGGATGACGCAAAATAGCTCTGGCAATTGATATGCGCTGTTTTTCCCCTCCTGACAACTTCATTCCCCCCTCACCAATTACCGTTTCAATGTCAGACGAAGAACGTTCTAGAAGAGCGTCACAAGCGGCTTTTTGAAGTGCATCTCTTATCTCTTGATCTGTTGCATCTGACTGGACGAATAGGAGATTCTCTTTAATAGTTCCTGCGAACAATTGGGGTTCCTGAGAAACGAACCCTATCTGTCGACGCAACGGGTTATACCTTATTTGCGAAGAAGGGTAACTGTTGAAATAGATCTCTCCTCTTACAGGCCGATATAACCCTACCAGGAGCTTCACAAGTGTCGACTTGCCAGAACCAGAAGGACCAACAAACGCGATCGTTTCTCCCGTTTTCACTTCAAAAGAGATTCCGTCAACGGCATTAAACGCTGCCGTCTTATGCCGGAACACGACATCCTTGAACTCAATGGTCTGCAATTGATCGATGATAACTGGTTCTTCAGGGTTTTGTTCGATCGGTTTCTGCATCAGTTGGTCAAAGCTATTCACGGAGGCTTCAACCTCCCGATAGTTAATAATGAAACTCCCGAGTTCCTGCAAGGGTCCGAAGATGATTGTAGATATCAACTGCATCGAGATTAATTCTCCGGTGGTGAGGACATTCCTGAATATTAGCCATAGAAGGATGAATAGAATTGTACTTTTCAGGATGTTGAGCGTTGTTCCCTGTAAAAACGTCAGTGCTCGAACCTTTTTGACTTTTATCATTTCGAGGTTGAATATTTTTAGAGTCTGATCCTGTAGCCGGCGAATTTCGGGAAATGTTAGCCCGAGACTTTTAACTAACTCAATGTTCCTGAGCGATTCTGTAATTACCCCTGACATCTTATTCGTCTCGCGGTTGATCGCCCGTTGGGTGGTCTTGAGTTTTTTGCTTAGTAATCCTGTGATCGATCCAAATACGATAATACCTATTACAAAAATCGGTATTAGCATCCAGCTCTTTGTAACGGCATACACGATGAGGAACACCATTCCTATGATGGACGAGAAAAGAACATTGATGGCTGTATTGCTAAACATCTGGGTGTCCATCCTCACTTTTTGCAATATTGAGAGTGTTTCGCCGCTCCGCTGATCTTCGAACTCATTATAGGACAAGCGAAGAGTCTGTTTCAAGCCGTCATTGAATATCTGCATACCGAACTTCTGTATTGTCAATCGTATGAAATAATCCTGGAATGCTTTTGTTAGACGGGCGAATAATGCCACAACAATCGCCACGCCCAACCAGAAGAATACTCCTTTGACAAGTTCCGCCTCTGGAAGGTTTACAGGATTCAGGGCGTAATCATCGATAATCTTACCAAAAATAACCGGATCTATGAGGTTCATCAGTTGACTGATACCCGCGAGAATGAGGGCGATCACAATCAGCCACTTCTGGGGCTTCAAATACTTCCAGAGGATCTTTATTTTCATAAACTCTGTCCTTCCAGTACTCTCTAAGGCGGACTTACGGGAATTGCATCTAGACTATTTAGCAGATACATATTATTAATAGTGAAAAATAATTTTACTGGTAAATGCGTGTTAGTATACACCTTTCTGCAACCGATCAGACCTACTCTTACTCAGAAATGTGTATGAAAAGACATGTTACATTAATTTTGGGGTGTCTGCATTTTATTTTTTTGTAGTCACCTTAAGTTAGTATCCTCTTAACTGCTCTATATTCTTTTAGCCTTAAGTTTAAGCTCGGACGTCTATTGTGGGCTTTTTCGCAGGTTTACAGTGCTGCTTAGTACTATACCTTATTTCTTAGATTAATGTTTAAGGGCGGAAGATTATGCTTTAATAGTAATTTGTGTTATGAATTTGCGTATAGAAATTAATATATGGGTTTAAAAAATATTGGATCTTACAATGAAATAGAGTTGTTGAATAACAAAAATGAGGTTAGGATTAAGTAAACGTAAACATGTACCCGTATTCTATGTAGATTATGGTGACTTTACTACTAATTTTACATTGTGGCAATTTCGGCTTGCTAGACAATTTGAAAGGATGCTTAAAGAAAGCGGATTAACTATGGATCAGTGGGGTTTTGGTGCCTTTGCAGAATTGCCCTTTTCAGGCAAATTTTACTTACCAAATTTTAATTTGAATGGAAAAACCGTTTTAGATGTAGGCGCCTGTTGCGGCGAAACTGCTTGGTTCTATTTAAAGCATGGAGCAAAAAAAGTAATTTGTATTGAAGCTGATGAGAACAGATCTAAAATAATTTTAGAGAACAAAGAAAAATTAGGATTAAACTTTGAAGTATATGCTGAACCTTTTAATCCAGATAAACACCTAGGATTGAAATATGATTTTTTAAAGGTTGACATAGAAGGTTATGAAACGTTATTGTTGCCGTATGCTGAATCTTGTGGTCCATGTGTGATTGAAACACATAGTTTGAGTATACGGAAATCGTTTGAAAAGAAGGGTTTTCATGTTACCAAAAAATCGATGCCTACCGCCCAAGGGGAAGAAGTTAATCTTGTTGCTAATTTTTGATTCTCTATTTAAAATATATAACAATTTCATTTTATATTATCGCGTTTTCGCATAACTTTGAAATATATGTTGATTCATAAAGTAGTAGGGGATTAAATGGAAGAATATGTAAAGGGAGCAGAGCCAGATCGATGGCACTGGATTAAAAGCTGCAAGCAGTATCCCCGCGTTGTTTTCTACAAACGCTATAATCGACCTAATTCTGATCTCTGTGATGACTGCTTAGACTTAGAAAAGTTGGCGCTTCGTAAAATAGCAGCTGTATAAGTGCTCTCAAAATAAGTTGCTAATCTAATTGATAGTTGACACCATATTTCATGTTATCTTTAAGCAGCTCTTTCAGTAAAAAATATTCAAATTTATTAATAAAAAAAGTAAAAGGATAAGAGATTTCCTTTTAGAGCCTGTTTCCGCATTCTCCACAGAAGCTAGTTCCAGCAGGATTTTTAGCGCCACATTTTGAGCATACTTTTAGACCTAAAGGTGCGCCACAATTATTACAGAATTTACCTGAGCCTGCTGGTTTTCCGCATTGGGGACATATGGTTTGTCTTTGTGTAATTTCTCCTGTATAGACTTGAGTGTTTTCTGCTTTAGCTTTGATATCTACGACCATTTTTTCTGCTCTGGCAGCTGCAACTTCAGTGCTTTCTCTTGGGGCTTCTTCAATACATAGACCTTCTTGTTCATTCCAGTCAGTTTCACAAACATATTTGTGGCATCTTGGGCATCTTTTAAAGTGACCTTTGGCTTCATTTTGTGCGATTTCAAAGGCTTGTTCATGTTCTTTATGCCATTCAGGGGTCATTCCTTCAAACCTGCTACTCATCATGTCCGCACCGCGTTGGAATGTGTAGCCTCCTCCACGTCCTGCAAGCTCAGAACCAATGGATGCAACTTGTCCTAAACCTTTCCAGAAGCCTTTTTTCTTGTAGGATTTACTTTGTATAAAGGATGTTTTGTAACCGTCGCCGCATATATCGCATTTAAAGGTAAATTGGAACCCAGCGTCGGTGCTTTCGTCTTCATAATTTCTTGTAAATGGTTGAAGTGGCATTTTAATTCAATCTCCGTTTAATGTTTAAAGGCTTATGACATTTTATGCATTTCTCTTCTAAAGGCGACTGTTCGGTTTTACATTTCTGACAAACCACTGTTAATCTTTGGTTACAGTTATCACAGTAATCTCCAAAAAATGTTGATTTCCCGCAATATGGACAAATTGTTTGAAGCGTAAAGCCACAACTGCTGCATTTGATTTGGCCTTTTTCTATAGGATTTTGACATTTTGGGCATCGTTGAGGCCCCACCGGATTTACTTTACCACAAAAAGGACACACTTTGTCATCATTAGACACAAGTTTGCTACAGTATTTACATGGATGTTTATAACCTGGCATTTTTTTCCACTCCTTTTTTCTTATTTAGGCTTTAGCATTTAAAGTTTTAAAATAACTATAGATAAGACTTTTCGATAGAATTAAACCATTTTTTATTCAAAATGTGTTCTACAGTTAGGTTGTTCTACAAGTGTATTCCAGCTGATAAATTTCCGAACGTTTAAATGAAGCTCAAAGCCAGTAACCAAGATGAGGAAAAATAATGAAAAAAGTAGCATCTATGCTTATCACTTTCGCCATTTTAGGGCTTATGCTGACTAGTTCGCTAAGCGTTATAGCACCTAATGAAACCACGCCTACAACTGTTACAGTTACGCTAAAAACAGAGCTTGATGGGCAAGCAATATTCACAAGTGAGAGAAATCATACGGCACTTTATTCTGCTAAGCTTGTTATTCCTACTGGTGCAAGAGAGGGTTCATGTGCTTATGCATTGTACCCAGTAAATAAGACCTTGGATTCAATAACATCACTTTACTTCTACACTGCCTATACCAACGCAACACCAAGATTATTCATTACACTTGATAAAAACAACGACAACCTAACCGACAGTATGCTACTAGGCGAATATCAATCGCCTAGTAACGGTGAATGGAAATGCACAGGAGCTTCAACTTGGACAGAATCAACCCGCACACTAACTAGTACATTGCTTAATTACGAAGAAGATGAGACATCACTAACCTACTGGAAGACATTATACGGCAACGCAACAGTTGCCTATGTCGGACTATGCCTTGATTATGAGGCTGTTGAATCTAACGGATTCGATGTTCCAATGTATGCTGATAAACTTGTTCTAAACGGAGCATATATTAGAATAGTTCCAGCAGATGGTTCACCTATAGATACCGATGCAGAAATCAATCCTTCCCCTACACCAACCCCCAATGCCACCATAACTCCAACACCGAAACCTGAGCCAACATTAAATTTGACCTGTTCTAGTTCCGTAACACAATCAAGCCTAAAAGTTGATATTACAGGCAGTTTAACAGGAAACAACACAGCATTATCAGGAGAATCAATCCAAATCTACTATAGCCTTAGCGGAGGAAATTCATGGAATGAATTGACCTATGTTAATACAAATGAAGATGGAAGATTCTCTGCTATATGGCTACCAACAGCATCAGGCAACTTATTAATTAAGGCAATTTTCCAGGGCAACAGCGAATATTCACAAGTAAGAAGCATGGTCAATTTGGCAATAACAGAAGCAGATGAAGAAGAAAGCCTATTTTCAGTATCTTCCAATTCTACGCTGTCAGAACTCTCCTTCGATGCAAACAACAAAGAACTTAGCTTTAGCGTTTCAGGTGAGGATGGAACAACAGGATACGTCGACGTTTACATCCCAAAATCGCTTATCAGTGATATTTCTGGCCTAAAAGTTTACTTGGATGGTAATGAAACTCAATACTTAATCACCTCAGTAGATGATGTATGGCTTCTCCAATTCACATACCATCATAGTACACATGAGGTATCCTTGACAATGAATTCGCTTGCAACCCAAAGCAACACAAATCTGCTGGGAGACTGGACTCTAATTGCAGGTATCGTAGCTATAGCAACAATAAGCATGATTGTAATTGCGCTTGCGCTAGTAACTAGACGTAAGCAGTAAAACCCCATTTCTCCTTTTTCATTTTAGAGACATTTTTTTACGGAAATTTAAAGTTAAAAAAGCACCAATATCATTAAAATAAAAAAGAAAAAAAGTGTTAAGGGTTTTTTTTATTTTAGATCTTTTTCTTATCTAAAACTTCCCTGAAAGTTTTATCGCAGCATTCGTAAAGGCCAATGGTTAGTTGTGTGCGTTTTCCTTTTTTATCTGGTTTTCCTGCCATCTTCCAAGTTTTCTTTGCATTTTTGACTTCTTTTCCGCAAACTGGGCATTTTGCCATTAATTCATTCCTCTGGTTCATGGTTATCGTACGTATCTATTTAAAACACTTTCTATTCATGTATGGAAAAAAAAGAAAATAAGGCTAAAATAGGCTTCTTTTATGCTCTTTTCCATAGACATAATAGTCCGATGCAAAATTTTTCTAAAAAAATTCTTTTGCAGCCTTCAAATATATGTTAAAATCGCGCTCAGAAAACAAGATCATACTCACTTTTTCAAGTTTATCTTCATTTTCTAAGAAGCCCTTAATTGTCTTAAACGCAACTTTGCAGGCTTCTTGAGTAGGATAACCATACGCTCCAGTGCTTATTGACGGAAACGCAATAGTCTTGAGTCTTGTAGATACTGCAAGCTTCAGCGAATTCCTATATGCCTGCCTTAGTAGATCTGCTTCTCCTTGAAGCCCGCCATGCCAAACTGGACCAACCGTATGGATGACATGTTTGGCTTTCAAATTGCCTCCAGAAGTAATAACTGCGTAACCAGTAGGTAACCCGTCAGGCCAAGTTGTTGCACGAATCTTTTTACATTCTTCAAGAATTTTATGTCCGCCTTTGCTATGTATGGCGCCGTCTACACCAAGACCGCCCATGAGTGTTGAATTGGCTGCATTAACAATAGCGTCTGCTTCAATATCGGTTATGTCTCCAAGTGTAAGTTCAACAATTGCATCTTTAACCTTGAAATCAACAACCATATACTACACCAGATGTATTCCAATATTTAATGCGGATATTAATGCAGAACCAAAAAAGTACGCTCCAAACCCAATAAACACTATTACGCAAAATAGCGTAATTGCTAAATGCACCCGTTTAGTCCAGAAGCGTTGCGATTTAAAAATCAACAATCCTACAATTGCATACCATGAAAAATCACAAAGCCAATGAACTCCTGCAAAAATGCTAAAACCAACAAATCCAAAAATTTGGGCGTTTAGAATTAAAGTAGTTCCAATAGTTAACCACCATAAAATAAATCCTGCGTTTGCTGCTGTTGTCCAAACTCCTGAAAAAATCGAGTCACGTTTAAAGCTAACCTGCGATTCATCCCTTTTGTTTCTGCTTCTAAAAGCTTGAATACCCATAAAAATCATTAATAATCCGCCAATTAATCCAACACCAATCTGCACCGCGCCTGGAATTTCAAACTGACTTAGAACAAAGAAAATAAGAAACATCAACGGAAACTCTACAATACCATGGCCAAGAGCGATCAGGGCACCCGCAATTTTGCTTTTGGCAGATTTTTGAATCGTTATAGCAAATAATGGTCCCGGCATCAAAACGCCACTTAGCGAAATTAACATTACTGAACTTAAGAAAAGGGAAAAGTCAGTGATGTACACCAAGGTTTTTTCTCCTAATGCTAAGCGCTTTTTTCAGTTTTAAATATACTTCTCTGCAGGGCAACAATTTCTTCACTATTTTTAGCAGTAGTGTATTGATCGAGATACTTCTGATTTAACTCAAAAAAGGTGTGCCCCCATGGAAAAATTAGCAATATGCCCTCTGACTCTTTCTTGAACCCTGCTATATACAAAGCTGCTGCAATAGCTTCAGCTGTTGTTAGTTTGGTTAGTTTTCCATAGTTAACTGGGTTGCCCGCAATCAATATTGGTAAACAGCGGCTTGTTCCTTTTACCTTATCACCGAGAACTTTCTGAGCTTGTTCCCAACTGCAATCCAAAGCCGCTAAACCAAACTGCTCCAAGCGTTCTCTATCAGCAGGTGAAAAAGCGATTTCACCAAAAGGATTGAGCACTATAGCACGTTTAGGCAAAAAACGTGTCTTAGTAACTATCCTTGCCAATCCTCGTCTTTTCAATCTGAGTGCTGTATTTTTTTTAGGGTCATCTTGTGCGGCATGATATATTGAAATTCTAACAGTTAAATCATTCTTTTGAGAGTTAGAGTCAGTTTCCACTTGCTTTGCGCACCTTCAAATGACTCATAGGATCATTGAAAACATGTGAAATTTGATCTATAATATCTGTTGCAGCCATGTGAAAACCAATTTCGGAAGCAATAAAATCGCCACAAGCACCATTCACGAATGCTCCAGCAACAGCCGCTTCAAAGGAATCAATTTTCTGAGCTAATAAACCTCCAACAATACCTGATAGGACATCTCCTGTTCCCCCTACAGTCATACCTGCATTGCCCGTGAAGTTTAATTTCGCCCTTTTCTTATCGCAGATAATATCTACTTTTCCTTTAACCAAGATGGTTGCATTTAATTGTTTAGCCATTTTCTGTATCAACTCTAAACGATCATTAAGAGCTTCAGGTAATTCCTCGTTAGTTAAAACTTTAAATTCTCCAGCATGAGGTGTAAGCACAAGCGGTACTCTTAATGCTCGCTTAATTTTAGCAAAAGCCTTTAGGCCATCAGCGTCTAAAAGCAGTGGTTTGCCAGCTTTTTCAACAGCGTCCACACATATTTTAACGAATTCACCTGTTTCAGGATTCAGACCCATTCCTGGACCTAAGACAACTGCATCTACTTGCTCTAAGTACGGCATCAATGTTGTTATATTACTCGGTTTAAGGTTGATGCCATCCAGCTTTAGTGTAATTAAATCTGGTGATATTGAGGAAATCGCGTAAGCTGTTTTTGCGGGAGCCGCAGTATAGACTATATCTACACCTGTACGTAATGCAGCTAAAGAAACAAGTGTTGGTGCACCTGAGAAAACCTCACTTCCACCTATAACGAGTAATCTTCCAAAGTCACCTTTATGAGCGGTTGATTCACGTGGCTTTACTACTAACGATACATCACCTGGACCAGCAAATCGCTCAATTTCCAACGGCAACCCTATTTCTTTGATGAGGAGTTCACCAACATATTTTTTAGCTTTTTCTAAACCTACCTTTGATTTGTAAAATGTAATGGTTAAATTAGCTTTAACTGCTGTGCCTAAAACTTCTCCGTTGTCAGAATCAATTCCAGTTGGTATATCAACTGCAATCTTGAATGCATCTAAAGAGTTGATGTAATCAACCATTTGTAGTATGGGGGCTTTGAGTTTTCCTTTAGTTCCAGTTCCTAAAAGGGCATCAATAACAATATCAGTATCAATCTTCGGAATTAAAGAGCTGTCAAAAACCTCAAAGAGTCGTATTTTGCCTAAAAGCGGTTGAATAGTAGCCCAATTCTGAAGCGCTGAAGCATGATTAATATCTCGACTTTTACCCGCTAGAACTATCGTAATATCATAACCCTGTGCTAGAAGATGCCTTGCAGCAACAAAACCATCGCCACCATTTCCACCTAAACCACAAAACAACGTGATTTTTTTATCACTGCTGAAGCGTTTTGTTATTTCTTCTGAAATGTTTCTACCTGCATTCTCCATCAACTGTAAAAGTGTTATACCAAAATATTCAGCGTTAATTTCTAGCGCACGCATTTCGCGGCTTAAGATCGGAGTGTTTTTGATTTTTTCTTGCATGTTTGATGCCTTAATACTATTGTTTAGATTATTAAGATAAGGCTATCTTTTGTTTGGTATACAAAAGCATCACCAAAACACATTCTAATCTTCTTTATTGTTGGTTTTATGGGAAAGTTTATTCAATGGGTTGCTTCAATTACTTAAATTAGATAATTCTGTTTAAGGTGAAGTTATTGTGAATATAACTTATACGTTAAGCAAAAGTGATGCATTATTAATCTCTGATGTTCAAAACGATTTTCTTTCAGGAGGACCATTGCCTGTTCCTGATGGTGATGAAATTATTCCTGTTCTAAATGAATATGTAAGGAGATTTCGTCAATCTGGAGCTAAAATTTTCGCATCAAGAGATTGGCATCTTTTAAATCATATGTCTTTTAAAACGCAAGGTGGATTATGGCCACCTCATTGTGTTCAGGATACGGAAGGGGCACGTTTTCATCCAGATCTTAAACTACCACTTGGCACTAAGATAATTTCAAAAGCAACAAACCCCGCAAAGGAAGCGTATTCAGCTTTTGATGGAACAGAATTATCAAACGAGCTTCACAGTATTGATATTAAACGTTTTTTTATTGGTGGATTAGCTACGGATTACTGCGTTCTCAACACTGTTCTTGATTCTGTTAAGCTTGGCTTTGAAACCTTTGTATTAATTGATGCCGTAAGGGGAATTAACCTAAATCCCGGTGACGTTGATAGAGCAATTAAAGCCATAGAAAAAGCAGGCGTAAAACAAGTTACGGTTGAGAGTTTTCCAGAACCTGAAGAAACTTTACCGTTAGATAAAACTGAAATCGATAGATTTGAAGAGAAGCCTTCTGCACGAGTAGCCCGTAAGAAAAAAGCGCGCATGCGACCTAAAGGTTCAGCAAAAAGGATTCCCTCTGAGCGTTAAGGCTTTTTTCTTCGAAACCTTGCGAAGCTTAAATAATCATGCTTTCAAAAAATAGAAAAATCGACAAAAACACTTTCCAAAAGGCTTTCTGATCAAGAATACACTTCAGACGAGTGCTTTCTAAGAGCTTTTCCAATAAAAACGTCTCCAATAAGAGCTTTTCTACCTTTTGAAAGCTTGTTCTAAGCAGCACAACTTTATTATTTCCTTTCTCCAGTCGATTTTTAGTCATTTTGTGTTAACGAAAAATATTCGAATGGTATTTTTTTACAATAAATAGTTAAATATGCGCTTGAAAAATTGAAATTTTACCATTTTAGAGTTAAAATAACAAAGGCTTTAGATGAAAATTTTAATACGATTAGCGAAGCTATTAAGAAGCAAGAAAAAACGGGTCGCCTAAGAAGTAGTTTATTGGCCAAGGATTTGGATAGTAATTGTACGTTTTCTTGGGTAGACATCTGTTTCTATAAAGAGCAGTGATTGCCAAGTTCCAAAAGAGACTTGCCCTCTGACAATGGGTAATGTTTTGTCTGGGGGAAAAAGTATTGAACGCAAGTGTGCATGGGCATTTGAGGGATGATTGTAATTAGCATTTTTAGGCGCCAAAGTTTCAAGAAAAACTTTTATGTCTTCTAGCAGAGCAGGATCGTTTTCTGTCAAAAGCAATATGCCAGTAGCGTGCGGGGCAAATACGTGAACAATACCGTTTTGAACTTTAGATTCTAATACAGTCTGCTGAATTTTTTCGCTTAGGTCAATAAATGTGATCGCACCTTGAGTGTTAAACGAAATTTGCTTATTTTCAACATTGAAATTAGGCATATAGAACACCTATTG
Source organism: uncultured Candidatus Bathyarchaeia archaeon (assembly GCA_964640475.1). Taxonomy (GTDB): domain Archaea; phylum Thermoproteota; class Bathyarchaeia; order Bathyarchaeales; family Bathycorpusculaceae; genus Bathycorpusculum. The sequence goes on along the minus strand of CAZXGX010000015.1, from coordinate 14,116 downwards.
AGAAATAAGACTTGAAATGCTGAAAAGTTTTTCGCAAAAGCCCTAAAAAAACTGTGTTTGGGGGATGCTTTTGTATACCGCATTAATCAGGAGATTCATTAGAAGTTGAGAAAAGCCATAATAGCATTAATTTTACTTGTGATAATTTTTGGTTGGATTTATGCTATGTTTCTGACAGAGGCGCCTTTATCAAAAGCATTCTAAAAAGAATACTTACAAGACAAAGATTATGAACTATAATCAAATTAACTGCACCGCAGAAGAAGTGCTCTAGACGAGGTAAATGCGAAGAATGCATTATAGCTAAAAAGTAAATTGTTTATACTGCAAAAGACAAAAATTTTCACAGTTTAGATTCTTAAAGAAGAACAAAGCGCAAGCAAGTTTAAAAAATGAAATAATAGATTTGACAAAATTTTTCCAAATTTTTTAGTTTTTATGAGGTAGTGATGAATAATTTTCTGATAATACTCACTTCACTGATGTTACTGAGTATGATTTTTTAATCAAGCGATTACAACAACAATAGTCACTTTAGTCAGGATAAACGGTAACAAACATAGTGGAGTAAAATAATTTGATTCAAGAAAGTATAGAAGTTATAGAAAATGCACAATATTTTTTCTAGTGATCCAAGTCACTTTACATAAAATGATTTCTAAAATTTTCCAAGCGATTAGCATAGCGAGATCATTAAAAAAAGTAAGCTGATTTAAAGAAGTATCATTTTATTGGTTGCTCTTAAAGTTGAACTAACAATTACAAAAAAGGTTTATGATAAAATTTAAAAAACAAAACAAGGTTAATTCGTCGAAAAAATTTTATTGCTTTTGTAAGTTTTTTATGAGTGGACCTTCTGGAAAGACTATCAAGCGGCTTTTTAATAATACCTGAGAACTATAAAACTAAGTGTATTGTCACCAGTTAAAAGTAGAAATTGGGCAACTGGATCAAAATTTGATGAAAGAGAAATAATTTATTTTTTCTAAAATATTGGGCTTTTCTGTAACCTATAAATTTGTGAAAGTGGCTAAAAAGTTATGGAATAAAATTTTTCTTTCAGAAGACACAAGAGTAACAAGAGCTAATTTATTTTTGATAATCAAGATTTCATAAATAAAATTTCTAACAAAAATAGTAAAGTTTTCAATTCAAAAATAAGGACCTTAAAGTAACGTCTAAGCGTTTAACCTTTTTATTAAAAAAGACCTTAAATTAACCCTCTTCTTATCGAATAAGCTTAATTTTCTACTGTAAATGTGCGAAAGCTTCTTTTTTAAAAATTAGCCATTTTTTTATCACGTACACCAAAATCTAAGGGCTTAATTTAGGCTTTAAATGGCAAAAAGACTTTAATTTAGCCATAAACGGTTTTCCCCTAAGTGACTGGGATGGTGAATATCGGAGCCTCATATAAGTACCTCCGAAAATCTCCATTCGAAGCAAACACCGGTTTTTTCGAGACTACTTCGAGATTTTACAGCACTTTTTTTAGTTATTGTTAAAGTTTGGAAAACTTTGTTGTTTTATGCAAAGAAGACAAACGAACAAATTTTTCTTGACACTAATCCTCAGAAAATATTCTGTCTAATTGTTTGTGCTCTAAGTCCCTAGGAGCATTTTTAATTGAAGAGTAATTGAGTAATTCTTATTGCTTGTGAACGCTTCGGATGTCGAGGTGGTTCAATGCACTTTGGGCAGTGTTGTTCAGAGTTGCTATTGCTACACCTAAAAAGTGTTGCCTGTGTTTATACAAGATTGATTCTCACCATTTGTTGGTAGCTTTCTGAAAATTGGCTTAAAAATTAGGATTCTGTGCGTTTTTAAAGAGGCTGTTTTTAAGGTTATTTTTAGCCTTCACCTCTTTTGTTAGCGCATAATGTAGGCAAAATCGACATTATCCTTCGCACCTTAACATGTAATAAATCCATTTCGGTGACATTGGTTTAGTATGTAATTCAGCTAACCAGAATACATCACCAAATACCACCACAAGGTTTTTTTAAAATAATGGTATACAAAAGCATCACCAAAACTCAGTTGCTTTAGTCATGTTAACAAACATTTTATGTTTATAACTCATATCAGAAGGATAATAGACTGAGCGTGGAGCAATCGAGCAAAGAAATAGATAGAGTCAAACTAAGGCGATGGCGTAAAAGAGGATTCTATAGCGAGTCAGTTTTAGTTAAACTCCTACAGAAAAAAGGTTACTATGCAGTAAGAGTGCCAGTAAGTAATCCTAGCTTAAATCCGCTCCCAGATCTAATGGCTCGCAAAGGCACACACAACTACGCCTTTGAGGTTAAAAACGCGACTTACTACGCATATTTTCCAAAGCAGCAAATTGACAAACTATTTCGGTTTCTTGACCAGTTTATCCCATCTGAAAATGATCATAAACATGCTGTTGTTGCAGCTCATCTAGGAAAGCGATGGCTGTTTAAGGAAATTAGTTGGAGTGATTGGCAAAAAAATAAAATTCCTGAGAAGGTTCGAATTTTAAAGCGTGACAGGGGTAATCTAAATATAGATACATGCTATCCGGAATCTTCACAGTAAGTGAATGTACCTCAAGCTTATTATTAACTTGCAATAGACTCTTTGTTTAAGAATTTAATCTAAATTAAGGAGGAAGGGACATTCAGAATCCCGAAGAATACATTATTTCAACACGTGCATTGGGGAAATATTATCAATTAGGCGAATCAAAGATAGAAGTTCTAATAGATATCAACTTAAATATACAAAAATCCAGATTTGTTGCAATTTGTGGTCCATCAGGTTCAGGAAAAACAACGTTACTTAATATAATTGGTGGAATTGATAGCCCCTCTAGTGGAGAAATATTTGTTGCTAATCAAAATTTAGCTAATCAAAACGAAGATTTTTTGGCTGATTTTAGATGTAACCAGGTAGGCTTTGTCTTTCAATCTTATAACTTGGTATCAACTTTAACAGTGGCTGAAAACATTGCTTTCCCTATGGAGTGGCTACGAAAAGCTCCAAATGAAATAGACGCTCGAGTGAATATGTTGCTTGAGACAGTGGGCTTGCAACATAGAGAAACCCATTTTCCATCTCAACTTAGCGGTGGAGAACAACAACGTGTAGCCTTGGCCAGAGCATTAGCAAACGATCCTCCATTGATATTAGCAGATGAACCAACGGGAAATTTAGATCAAAAAAACGCGCAAAAAATAATCCAAACACTCCAACTTCTTAAACAGAATGGTAAAACAATCATTGTTTCAACACATGATTTAGAGATTCGTAAATTGGCTGATGAAGTTTTTAGTTTAGATGAGGGACGATTGACTAATCAATGAATCAAAGTTTTCCTGTTAAAGATTTACTTCGAAGACGATTTCAAACAAGTTTAACAATTACTATTTTGACATTAAGCGTTGCCTCGACATTATTTCTTTTATTTTTTAGTAGTAGAATTGGCCTTAGCATTTCTTCCAATCAGGGAACATTAACTTTAGGTTTATCAGCATTATTTTCACAGTTTATGCAATTCATAGGCGTACTCATCTTTATTGTCGGTGGAATATTGACGTCCTTCATCATTTTTTTAATGTTAACTCAAAGAACCCGGGATTTTGGTTTAATTAAAGCTGCAGGATGCCCAAATGCGCTTGTAGCAGGATACTTCATGACCGAACTTTTAATAGTAACAGTAAGTGGATGCATTTTAGGTGTCGTTTTTGGTTTAATAACAGATTATATGGTAGCAATACTTGTTTTTCATTTTTACACAATACCAAATTTATGGTTTATACTTCTGATTTTTGCAATATTTCTTGTTTTATCTCTATTTTTTGGTACAAGACCAATTCTCAAAGCAGCAAAAATGTCGCCAATTAAGGCTCTTTCTTCGACAATTTATTATGGATTAACCAGTGAAAAGAGACATAAACCACTCTCTAGAACAGGAATAACATGGCAAATATCCTTAAGAAGTCTAGTTCGACGGCAATCATCAACTGTCCGCATCATAGTTTTGTTATCTGCCGTATTTATTTTACTTACAGTGTCAATATCAGGTGGCATAATAGCTAATAATACCACGAAGTCATGGGTAGAAGAATCAGTTAACCCAAATACCCTTATTATAGCCCATAACAGCATGAACGAAGCGTACAAACGCTTACTTGCCACCTTTTCAGGATCACAAAATAGTATCAACTTTAATTATTCAGACCAAAATTTGGCAGTTTCAGATACTGTAATTGAGCAACTAAAGATAATAGCTGATGTTGAAAAAGTTGATGCTCGTTTAATTTTGAAAGAGGAGGTTCAAGAGATCTCCAATTTTACAATTGACAATGATTCAGGAGCAACTTTTAGTGTTGGTGATAATCGTAAAAGTGATTCTATAATCATCGGCATTGATCCTGGAAATATGATTGGTTCATTGCCTCTTAAAGGTCAATTTTTAAGCAATAACAGCGTGCTTGAAGCAGTTATTGGTGATTCCATATCAAATATAATGTATAGTGTAGATTCACGCAGAAAAATTATGTTTTCCGATCCTTTGCTGCAGAGCATAAGGATTCAAAACACTACTTTTAGAATCTTGGGTGTTTGTGTAGATCAAATGAACAATGGTTTAACTACTTATGTTCCAATAAGTAAGTTAAAAGACATTACGGGAATTTCAAATCCCAATATTATTTTTATAACTTTAAAGAACGATGTTGACAGGGACATTGCAATAGACGAAATAAAAACTAGTATTCAATCAATAGATTCTGATTTAGACGTTTTTACTTTAAATGATGCAGTGAACAATAACCTGAATTTCTTAGCTTCAATTTGGTCAGCAATCATGCTTTTGCCTTTTTTAACATTAATTTCAGCTTCGTTATGCCTTGTAGGATACTCAATTCTTACAATAGAAGAACAGCATCAAGAATTAGGTATTCTACGTGCAATAGGAACAAAACCAAACGTAATTACCCGAATTTTATCAATTCAAAGCATAATAATCCTGCTTTCAAGTCTTGGTTTCGGAATATCACTTGGAACAATGTTTACCTTAATGGTGTTAATGGCTAATCCAGTCGTGACAATCATAACAATTATTGAGATTACCGCATGGATACTTGTATCGTTAACTATAATGTTCCTGCTATGTCTGTATCCTGCCTTTAAATTAGCTAAAATGCCAATTCTAAAAATGTTAACATAAATGCTCAAAATTCTTAGCGAAGGACTTTAAAGAATACGTGTAAGCGGGTAATTGATTAACGAAATCTCGTAGTTGAAGCACAGGAACAATAGGTACATTATCATAAAATTTGTAATTACCCTGCACCAATGACAAAATAGCTGGCATAAATTGAGCTTTTTTCCATTTAGTACATTCAAGTTGTAGCTTGGTATTTGGTAATGAGTCAGCTAAAGCTTCAACTCGCTCTGCTTGAGCCTCAACAACTCTACCTAATACTGATGGTGCCATTCTTCGTTGCCAATGCTTGCAGTCGATACAAATGACCAGTGGCTTTTTGCAGCCTACAGCATCGATCTCCCATTTTCTATCAGCATGTTTAAAGCGTACGTTTTTTGAAACAGAAAAACCATTGTTCTTAAGTGCTAAAACTGCTATGTCTTCGAACTCTTGCCAACGCAGTAAATCGCTTATGTGCTCAATGTCTGCTCCCAGCTCAACAACTTTAACAACAAGTGTAATGCGGTTACCTTTAGTAATTTCAACGGACTCTTTTTCTAAATTAATTAATCCTTGCATTTGAAGTTTATTTAGCAATTTCAAGAGGACTTCAAGGGGTAGCTTAGCATCATCTTTAACATTTTTAATTAAAACAGGTGTTTCTTTAGTTAATTTTAGTAACGAAATTATAAGATTCAACTCAACACTCATAATGTTGCCCTCTAAATTTTTGAGCTAAACCATTAAAGAAATCAACTTTTTTCTGCTGAACTTTGGAACTTAGGGTATCTGATAAGGCGCCGTATACAAAAGCATCGCCCAAACTCATTTTTTTATTCAGCAAAGACTCTTGTTCAATCAACAATCCATTATCTCCTAAACTTACATGTTAGGTCCATCTTTTTCCTTCTGAGATTTCTTTCCTTCAGGCGGAAAAGAAATTTCTAGTACCAGCCACCACCAGTAGGGCTTCGCTAATCGTATCGATATTATTGTTGAGATAATGAATAAATTGCATAGATTAATGTCTTTTTATCAATTGCATATAACGCATTTTTAACTGTATAATGTAAAAAATGTTTGTTCGATTTTTTTTCGCATCTAAGACTTTGGTAGACTAGCAGTTCAGTAATGAAATATCTATTTACACGGTCTATTTAGACAAAAAATATGTTGTGAAAAGCCTGAACAAAGTATTTTTTAGAGGTAACAAATCCATAAGATATACATAGTTAACAATTAGAGGCTTTTTTAGCCTTCTAACAAGTGTAACACACACTAAATGTGACCTAATAATCCGTTATTGAATTAAAATGAGTTGAAAAATTTTATGATTATATAAGCTTCGCTTAATTTCGTTAAAATTTGCTCATTTACAAAAGTAAAATTTCAGGTAAACTGTGTTTTGTTGATGCTTTTGTATACAACAATTAAATTTTAGTCATTAAGTATGGAAAAAATAAATAAAATGAGCTGTTAAAGGGACTTTCTAGTTTTATGTTTGGTTTGTTTCTTTCTAGGTCCCTGCAGCATCACAGCGGCTCTTTTTAAATCGAATGGTGTATTAACGTTAAAGAATGAACGTTGGTCAGGATCAATTTGCTCGATTACCATGGTAGAAATGAAACGTACACCTCTTAGATTTTCAATCAACGAATGCATGTCAAGAACGCCCTCATCTACTAGCTTCTTTGCAGTTTCCTGAGCAATTCTTGTTTGATAAACGGTACACAATGGTTCAATTTCATTATCAGGGGTCCGTGGTACAGTTGCTGTTTTACCAATGCACAGGTCAAATAGTAACATAGCCAATTCTTCTGAGACAAATGGTGCATCAAAAGGTAATAGTATTGAATATTTACCTTGAGCTACTTCTAAACCTGTTAAAGCCCCTACAAGTGGCCCTTGGGTTTCTTTAACATCAATTGCAAACTTTACGTTTTCAGGCAGCAACTTTGCATATTTTTCAGCACGCTCTTGAGACTTAGTAACAATGATTACTTCATCAACAAGTCGTTCTATGTTGTCAAAAGCGTGTCTAATTAAGGGTTTATTGCCGAGTATGACAGTTCCTTTATCTTCTCCAAATCGGGTAGAAAAACCGCCGGCAAGAATTATAGCTGAACGATCTAACAAGTCCTAATTCTCCAATCAATTCTAAAGAAGTAAAATGTATTCTTTAAATTTTTCTTAGTTTTGGTGATGCTTTTGTATACAAAAATATTTAACCATGAAAAAGAAGGTTAAATTGAGGTTAATTTACCTCGTTGTTTTCTATTTTCGTAGCCATTTCAGCTAAGAGTTTTGTGAATGGGTGGTCTGGTTTGTCTTGTGGGAAGATAAAGTTGCCTTCTGCCCGAAGAATCTCACAGAAGCATGGCACCATACCTAGAAGTGGCACTTGATATGTTTCTTTTACTTTTTTGGCTACTTCAGAGGTCTTGCTCTTTGAAGTTTCCAGAACCTTATTTATTACTAACCCGGTTTTCTTTTCAAAGAGGTTGTATAATTCAATTAGCATACGTTTAGTTCCATTTACGTCTGAGCGGTCACCTGTTGTTGCAACTACAACGAAATCTGCTGTAACAATGGCGTTTATAGATGAATATTGAAGACCTGGGCTTGTATCAAAGATTAAGTAGTCAAACTTTTGTTCTTGTAGAAGGGTATTTCGAAGTGAAAGTAGCCTTCCCAAGGCGCGCATTTCCCATTTACGGTCTTTTGCGGACATATCCCTTATGGCTTCTGTTGCAGGATTTGCAAGTGCAGCATAGAATTTACCTTCACCAGGTATTCTGGCACTAAGGTCTACTAGAACTTTGTTTATTTCGCATGTATTATTTAAGTAGTCATTGAACCAGTTCTCAGCATTTTCACATTTTAGTATTGCGAAAAGGCTTGGTGCTCGAAAGTCGAGATCACATATGCATACTTTTTTGCCTTGTTTAGCAAAGGTTGCAGCTAAGTTAACGGATAAGAGAGTTTTTCCTGTACCACCTTTGTATGAGTGTACTGCTATTATCTTGCTCATGTTACTCAACTCTGTGATTCCCTATCGACATAAAAGTAGGCTTTTCGGCCTTTACGTTCTTTTTTAAGGTAACCCATTATTACTAATTGGTTCAGATAAGCACTTTCTACTGCACGTGCGCGACTTGTTTGGTCAGAGATTTCTTCTGCTGTTGCGCGACCGTTCCTGCAGATGGTCATGGCAGTCTTCCTAAGGTGATCAGGCATATTTAGCAGGGTCATAACATCAAGTGATGCGTCTGGCACCATTTGCATTTCTTTTCTACCACCATTATTTTTCTGGATTTCTATCATGACTTCAATTTTTTCGTTTAATCTCTCGAGGTTCTCTTTAATTTTTTCTAAAATTACGAGAGGTTTTTTTCCTAAGATTTCTTCTTTGCTCACAAGTGTTCCCCGAGTATATGTGTTTTTCAAGTGTACACTTCATAGTAAATTGTGTTTATTAAGTCTTACGAAACATAACTCACTATTATTAACTAATAATTTACATAAAAAAGAAAACATGCCAGAATTAAATATTGACAATTTAAAAATGAAAATAAGAGAATAGGATATTGCTTAGGGGGGTTTAGGAAAAGTTTGGAGATTAGAAAGGAACTGGTGCTAGATTGCGTGCTTCTTCAACGATTGGTAGGACTTGTTTAAGTTCCCTGAAGTATTTCAGAACTGTAATGCCGCGTTGTGTAATCGCGTAAACTACGCGCCTCTTACCGATAGTACGCTCTTCAACAAGACCTTGCTTGATGAGGAAATCTAAGTATTCCTTAAGTACGCTGCAGTTAACGTTAGCTTTGTACATTACATGAGTCAGCTTTAGTGGACCCCTATGAGCCAATACCTTTAGGATATCGACATACATTTCAAGTTTTGAACGTCGCATGCATAGACCTCTTTTTTTGCATAATTCTTCGTTTTTAATATAAAGGCTTTATGTATTACTAATCAGTGTTTTTGTCCATGCCAGCGCTTAATTGTCAGCTTTTTGGTTGACACGATTTAACACATTTAATCTATTTTCGAATGCAGTGACTAGGTCATCTAGCAATATTTCTTGCAATTCTGTCGAAAGTCCGGTTACTTTTTCCGTGAAAACCGACGCCAACTTGGCTTCGAGTTCTTTTCTGTCTTTTACTGCGATTTGCTTCATGATTTGTTTCACTTAATTTTTTCCTCCGAATCCTACGACACACAAGATAGCAATTGGTATTTAACTGGTTTATGAAAACATCCTACATACTTTAGATATTGAGCTAAAAACCGTAAATTCTTAACATTACTTCTACATTACTGCTTGAATGCTAAGCAACTACCCAGATTTGTGGGAGGTTGTGTTATTTTCTTACTTCATGTTTTCGTATGAATTAAGATACACGTTTGTGCAATATGAATTATTGTGCGTAGTTAATGCTACAAATATGTATGACCAATAAAGCTGTCTAGTTCTATCTATAAATGGAGATTTCAAATTGGTGGTTTAAAAATTGTTTTATTATTTAGGGTTTTCATCCATAGCTCAAACTCTTTTGAGGGAGGAAAATCACGATAAAGCTGAATACGTTTAGATTCAAGAAAAATATTCTCTTCACCTACGTACTCTGCAGCAGTCATAACATTGTGTCCAAGTTTGGAAGCACTTTCAAAAAGACCTACTGTTTTTTGTTTCCATTCTTTATCTCTTAAAGCGTGATGTTCAAGAATAACTGTAGGAACAACTTTGATAATGCTTGATAAATTGTTCAAGGCTTTTTGAATTGATGATTCTTCAACTCGGGAACCACTAAGATAAAAGGGAGGGCCACCTATCAGGAGCAGTGACGGGTGTACCTTTTTAATTAATTCTGTTGCATAATTAGACATTGGTCCTTGAACGTCTGGAGCAAACATAAACCGTTCCCCATCATACTCGATAGTTACCATTATAACGTAACCAAGCATACCGTTTTCTTGTCCATGAGTAACCGCCTCAGAAAACTGCACAGTTGTGTCACCATAGGTAAAAGTTTTGCCGTCAGCGTCATGAAGACTCTTAGCATATTTACCACTGGTTTTTTGAAAAAGCCATGCTCTTTGTCTTTGACTGGCATTGATTTTTTCGTTAGGATTCTTCGCTAAAACGGTTTTACCTTGATAAATTTGCTTAGCAGTCGTGTTTTTTTGAGTCCAGTTAACTACCCAATCCTCAAAGGAGGGTGTATGATGGTCAAAGTGGTAGTGACTAATGGTTACAACTTGGGCTTTGTCAGCGGCTTTAGAGATTTTGTCACGTAGATTTCTGATGGTTCGAAATTCTAATGGATGAGGCGGCAAGTTGTCACGGTATGGACAAAGGGAAACACCTGCATCTAATAGCAAGTTGACGCAGGGGGTTTCTACTAACGTGCACATAGAACGAGCTCCAAAGCTCTCAGATGCTAAAGGTGTGACTTTGATTTTGCTTAGGGACGATAACTTTGTTGTCATTTGGTTTCCTGCAATTAGGTTATTATTGTAAGTAAGAATTTTTCTTTAAAATAAGGTTTGTTTTATTTACTTAGCTAATAATAATCATAAAGATTAAGTTCAAAGCTTACGAGGATTATATTTGAATAAAATAATTTTGGGATGAATAATTATGGGTGAGCAAACAAATCTTGAAGTTGCAACGTTGGCTGCTGGTTGTTTTTGGTGCACTGAAACAGCCTTCAACATTATTCGAGGCGTAGAAAAAGTTGAACCAGGCTACACTGGTGGAAACATAATTAATCCATCATATGAACGCGTTTGCACTGGCACAACTGGACATGCTGAAGCTGCACAGATAACATTCAACACAAATGAAATATCTTATAAGGAAATTTTGGAAATCTTCTTTACCATCCATGATCCTACAACATTAAATCGTCAAGGCGCCGATGTTGGAACACAATATCGTTCAGCAATTTTTTACCATAATGAACAACAAAAACTAATAGCCATTAAATTAATTGATGAATTAAACAAGGAAGCAATTTTTAGTAAACCTATAGTAACAAGCATAGAGCCATTCACAGTGTTCTATAAAGCGGAAACCTACCATAAAGACTACTACAAGACACATCCCCAAGAGCCATACTGCCAAATCGTGATTGCTCCAAAAATAGCCAAATTGCGGCATCGGTTCGTTAATAAGATAAAAATGCCTTAATAAGCTCTCTATGGCGTTACTTGTAGCCTAATGTTTTAATGCTTCAATGGATTGTTTTTTGATTTAGGTGGGCGATGACGAGTCTGGCCCCGCAGACGTAAGAATGATGTAGATCTTGAGTTTGACGTAGTATTAATGAAAAGTTTCAGGTACGTCCTGAACTAAACAGATGAGATACTACCTAAGAGCCCATCTAATAGAATTTTTAATATATCACTCTGATGATCCAAGCATTATCCTGATTGAAGACAAGCTCATAATGGGCGCTTTCTAGGAACAAGTCTGGTTCATAATTATTTCGCCATTCTAGAACTTGATCACTAACTGTGTTACTCAAGAAAATGTATGAGACATTGTACTTTTTGAGAATAGTTAATGCGTCGATTGAGCTAGGAGACTGCGCAATGATTTTGCTCTCATCTTGCCGTGTAAACATTAGATTGGACCACCCAACCTCAGATATGCTCAGTAATGGCATAACGATACGTCTCTCAGAGATAGCAGGTATCCAAGTGCTGGGACTTCCCACCCAGTGATCATTAAAGATTACTGCATCTGCAGGGGTGTTGCTTGAAAGCCATATTATTGCATTGTAATCAGCAAGGGACATTCGGTTTGTCTGGTATGCTGTATTTACATCAATCGATTTCATTTCATAGTAAAACGGAGATACTAGAAGAACTGTAATTAGAATAAAAGGTAGGTAAATCTTGATTAATTTATAGGAAGAATACTGATACCTGTTTTTGAGGAAATCGTAAAGCTTTACAAAACCAAATCCTGCTAGCACTGAAAGAGGAAATGATAATGAAGGATTAAGAAATGCTCCTGACTGCAGATAGTACCAACCTGGAAAAGGAATTCTAAATATTTCGTTGGCCATTAAAGCAAAAATGCTTACAAACCAACAAAAAAGAAAACTACCAGCCCTTCTTCTAACTAAAATAAAAAGCACACTGGTGACTCCAAAAAGCAACAGCCAATAGCCATAATACAATAAGTTTGCAGAACCAAAATCACTCGTTAGTGACCCCATATCAAACCATAGTAAAAGCGCCTGATACTCTTTTAGGGGAACTTGAATCGTTAACCTGTTAAAAATTTTGATAACCCAAGGTAAAGATAGCCCAATTCCCAAAACAACAACTGTTAAACCCCCAAAAAAGGATTTTTTGTGCTTTTTTAAAAAAATCAAATTTAATGAGAAAAATAAAACGACAAAAAGAACAGCGGTTATGAATGAAACGGTGTAGGTTACAAATAGACTTGCCAATATAATGCCCGCTAGCAACAGCAATTGATGGTTGCCACTAACTAAGTATCGATAGGAAAAAAGTAGTAACCCTAAAGTTAATGCCACTCCAACGAGCGCTGGAAACCGACCGTCAAGAATCATTTGATAGAAACCAATTGAGACTAGAGACGAGATAGCTGTTGCACAAAACGCAACTCTATTGTCCTTAGATATTGAGCGTGTGAGAACGAATATTTCCCCATGTATTATAGCAAAAAAAGCTGAGAAGAAGCATACAAGAGTTGACATTGATATGGAGGGATCTAAGAGGTAAAGAAAAGCTATAATTGAAGGGTATCCTGGAGGATAAGTGAATTGTGCTTGCTCAGGAAAGTATGGTGCCCAAGATTGCGGTATTTCGCCTTGCTGGGCAATCATAGTTGCTGCTAACGTGGATGTAGCGGGGTCATCACCCATAGGTATTAAAATTCCATTTTTTGGCCACGGAAGCGATATTAGAGCAATCGAAGCGACGATGAGAAGTATCAGGATAAAGTATGAGGAAGGTTTAGTTGATGACATGAAACTTGTTTTCAGTCTTCCACTCTTCCATGAATATACCAGTAAAGGAATTGATAGCAAAAGCGTAGACAAAATGATTGCGTATTCATTTATTGACGCATTGGCTACTGACAAATATAGAGCTATCAATGATGTATAGGCCATTCCAATTATTGGCGAGAGAACTATTTTTTCGACTAAATCAAATTCATGTGAAGTTATAGCCGTTAGAATGGAGAACCCTGGAAGAAACAAAACGAATAGGACTCTGCCTGTGAGCGAAAGGGCAGATATACCTCCAACCAAGAATAAAATAAAGACTATAGAAAAAACAATCACTATAAGTATAAAATTCCGAATTTTCGGGGGTACTTCAGGTTTCTTTAAGAATTTTTCTTTCGTTATTTCTAGCCACGGCAATTAATTTTCATATAGTCATTCTTGTTTTAGTTTGAATTTTAAATTTTTGTTAAAGTACCCTATGCTCTTGTTAATCTCCTCGATTTCAAAATGGATTTTTCATTAAGCCTTTCCAGCGGTTTAGAGCTAACATTAGTAACAGAAGGCAAAACGCCACAGGGACTGCTATACTGTCCAAAATCCAAAATAATTCAGAGTTCCAGTTTGTAGAAATGGCTCCATAAAGTTATAACAAGAAAAATAGTTAGAGCTGAAATTGTTATAATCAATAATCCAAAGGCGACTTTTCTACGCCAATGTGTTCTGGCAGCCACATTTTTCACCAGCTCTTCACATTGTTTTTCTGTTTCGTTACAATTCAAGTGTTATCAATAATTCTATGCGATAAAATTTTGTTTAAAATAATGAAAAGCAGAAAAAACCTGCAACGTTCATGACAACTTGCACAATCAATTATCAATTGTTAGCCGGCAGAACAAAAAAAGCAAAAAATAGCAGTTAGCCTTGGAAGTTGTTGTGGCACCAAAAA
>CAZXGX010000014.1:0-25976 GCA_964640475.1 uncultured Candidatus Bathyarchaeia archaeon | reverse complement strand
TCCGTGCTAGACTACGAGCCCACAACTTGCAAACAAACATGTTCTGCGATTTTAAAGTTACTTGTTGTCTTCGCCAATTAGTTCTTCGCTAATCCACCAAGCCTTCTTTTTACCTGATTTTTCGCCTGCATAATAATCGATTACTGCTTTTCCGCATTGTTTTCTTGAAGTCCGCTGTATTTTTCTTAGCCTATTGAGAACAAGCCAGCGGTTAGTTTGGATGTATTCTGCCAACTCAGGTGTTGTGGCGCCCTTATAGTGCATTAAGTATTCCATTATTTTATGGTCTGTTTCATCTATGCAAAAAGAGTGAGGATTAACTTTGCCATGCTCATAAGTTAGCAGTTCTAGGTCGGCAAGGTATTTTCTTATTTGTTCCATTTCGTGCTCCATTTTCCCCATTCTTTCTTCAAGAGCTAAGAGCTTATCAGGTTTAGGGGTTTTCTGCAGTTTTTCGCTTATGGCTTCCCGAATAAAATTGCTCCTGTCTCCTTCAGGAATGCGGAGATTCATTTCTTTGTAGATCTCTTCAGGAATCTTTACAGTTACTACCTTGACCTCACTCACTTGAACAGTCTCCCACTTTTGAGAATAATTAGTGTTTTACTATTTCATTTTTTCCCATAACTCTTAATTGAAATCAAGTAAGTAAAAAGAAGACTATCTCAAAAAGAAATATACAAACTACACTAATGGGGTGTCTTGACCTGTTATTGCCATTAGTTCTTGGCATCTTTGTTCGACCACATCATGCAGCCTCATTCTTAGATTTTCGCCAGACAACTTTTTTTCTTTAAGGATTTCAACTTTTTTTGACAGTTCTATGTCACCTAAGCTTCTAAACCACGCTTCAAAGTCGCCTCGATTGTTGTGGAATTCTATTGATTTAATATCTACTCTATTTAGTTTATTTGCGAAGTCTTGAATGCTATGTGCATGAACATGAAGTGGGTTACCAACGGTCAAGTAGAACTCGAATGATTTATCATGAGGCGCATAAGCCAAGATTGCTTTAGCATCATCTTTACTGATTATGGTAATTCCAAGCACTTTTTTTCCATTTTCAGTTAATTTATAGAGACCTTTTTCTGGCGAACTTGTGTATCCCATGCGTGTGAGACCTATAAGGTGCATCATAGTAGGTGGAAACTCTTTCTTGTTTTCACCCGCAATTTGAACGGCTTTCATTGGTTTGCCATTTAGCAGCATGGTTTCCAATATCTCAATTTTAAGTGGTGATAAACTCATTTAACCGCACCTCGCTTGTTAGGCTAATGTAAAAACCTGCTAATCAAAGTTACCATAACTTAACTGTAAATAGACTGAATTTTTCTCGTATTGTATCTTGTTAAAAGGTAAAAGCTTTAGTAGCGTGAATCCTATTGCTAGGATGATAAACTGGTGACTATTTAATGAAAATCGCTGTCTTTGTTTATGAATTTCCTCCAAAAATCGTAGGTGGATTAGGAACCTACGCTGCTGAAATCACACGAAAATTCGTTCTAATGGACCATGACGTCACTGTTTTCACTATGAATAACGACCAAGGATCATTGCCTACACGAGAAATGTGGAGAGGTATCGAAATTCACCGCCCACTACACATTGACATTTCAGATACTCTGCCAGACGTTATTGCAGAAGATATCAGGAAATGGGGTAGAGGGTTACATTTTTTTGGCAATATTATGGTCTACAATTATTCAGCCGCGTCTCAATTGATCAACGGTTTGATTAAAAAAGAAGGTATGAAATACGACCTAGTGATTGCACATGATTGGCTCTCAGTCATGGGTGGTGTAACTGTTAAACGAGAAGCAGGTTTGCCTTTAGCTTTTCACGTGCATTCAACAGAGAAAGGAAGAACCTTGGGAACGGGCTCGGGGGTTGTAAGCAACATCGAGATGCGTGGAGCTCAAATGGCTGACATTATTGTCACAGTTTCTTATGCAATGAAAGATGAGCTTATACAACTCGGTTATCCAAAAGACAAAATCTTCGTCAGCTACAATGGCGTCGATCCACAAAAATATAACCCAGAAAATGTCTCGAAAGAACAAATAAGAAAAATTCGAGAAAAATATGATGTTAAAGACGATGAATTCATGATTCTCTTCCTTGGCAGGCTGGTCCCAATTAAAGGCGTAGACAGACTAATCATGGCACTGCCACACATTCTAACAAAAATCCCAAAAATAAAACTAGTTATTGTCGGTGTAGGCGACCTGCAAGAATATTTAACGAACCTAACTAAAACTATCAAACTAGAGAATTATGTTAAATTCTGTTTTGACTTCATTCCTGAAGAAGAAAGAATCGCTCATTATGCAGCTTGTGACGTAGCAGTATTCCCAAGTCAATACGAACCATTCGGCATAGTTGCACTTGAAGCAATGAGTATGGAAAAACCAGTAGTTGTTGGCGCGGCAGGCGTTAGCGGCATGCGTGAAATAGTAATATGCTGTGGCGAAGAACAATGTGGCTATCACATTGACCCAAATAACCCTTCTGATATTGCATGGGGTGTAGTTAGTGCGTTGGAGAATCCTGAAAGACGACGATGGCTTGGAAAGAACGGCAGAAAACGAGTGCAATCTGAATTCACATGGAGCAGAATTGCTGAGAAAACAATTGAACTCTACGAGAAAATATTTAATAAGTAAATAACCCCCGTCTGGCGAAAAATGAATAGCACTGATGATGTGAAATGCAGAGTTGCTCGTGAAGCAGCTACTTTGCTTTACTATGGCGCTGAAAAAGAGTATAAACAAGCTAAGGTTAAAGCTGCAAAAACTTTTGGGGTTCATTTTCTTCCTACAAATTTTGAAATCGCTATTGAGTTAGACAAGATAGTTGAAGAAAAAGAAGGCGCATCTAGAAAAGAACTTTTAATTTTAATGCGACAAGAAGCCTTGAAAATAATGAAACTTGTAAAAGCTTTTTGTCCGCTCTTGATTGGTAGTGTTTGGCGTGGAACTATTCGTCATGGAAGCGATATAGATGTTGCAGTTTATGCTGAAAAAGCTGAAGATATTGTAAACATTCTCAAAAACAACAACATCAAAATTTTGAAAACTTGCTGGACAACTGTTAACAAGCAGGGAAAAACCTTAGCTTCATATAATATTCACGCTGAAAGCTCCAACAACTTGATTATTGAAGTAGTTGTGCGTAGCCCTGAAGAAGCAGGGAAAAAACGCAAGTGCGAAATCTTCGGAGACCAAATTAAAGGCCTAAAGATTTTTGATCTTGAAAAAATCTTAAATGAAAATCCCACTCAACGGTTTTTACCTTAATATTCTTAACTAAAATACACTTTTTTCTTCAAAAAAGAACTTAAATAACATTTTTCATAGTTAAGAATATTGATGTGCAATGGCTATCGATAAAAAATCGCTAAAGAAAATGTTTCCAAACTTATATCGCGAAATCGAAGAGCTTGATGAGTGTAAAGTTCCAATAAATGCTGTGCGCGCCAATCCTGAAGCTGCAGAAAGAGCAGCGGTAGAAGATGTTAATGAAGAAGAATTTCTTGAACCAATAGAGTCTCCTGACGCACTTCGTCATTTTAATCCTTCAGCAGTAGATTTTATTCGCCGTTGCGACACAGACGCGCAGGCAAAGGAAATAATTACTTACCTGCAGAAAAAAGGTGAACTAACAGAAGAACAAGCCAAAGAACTAAATGATAAGTTGAAGCGTGAGGGCGTTAGAGGGTTTGGTCCAAAAAAGGAAGATAACTATTACTTCCGTGAAGGCGGAATATTTTAACTAACTCTCTAAAAATAATTTTCTGATGTCATCTTTAAAAATTCAATTTTAATTCTTTCTTGGTTAGAGGACTGTTAACTATTTTCTTTTTGTATTAATTTCCGTAAAAGTAAATAAACAAGGTACAACAACATAATCAGAACCTAAGGTGTCAATCGTGAAAAGACCCATTGCAACCTTTGCGCTTATTACTCTTATAGCACTTGTCTTTTTGCCAAGTATTTTCAATTCAAACGTAGTTTTAGCCCAAAGTTCAGGTTATACAATTCAAAGTGTTGAACACAACATTGAAGTTTTATTTTCGGGGCAAATAGTTGTTCGAGATGAGATAAAAGTCTCTGGTTCGCTAGCAAACGGATTCATGATTGGTTTGCCAGATACGTTTAGTGGGTCCGTTCTTGAAGTTGTAGCATATGATGAAGATCAAACTTTTTCAGTAGATATGGGGGTATCGTTTGGAGGCCAAAGCGGCTTTTATGGTGCACAAGTAAACTTTGATGGGGAAAATCCAAGTTCATTTACAGTTATATTCGTTTTATCTAATAGTCTTTTTAGTCAAGACCTTGGCTACTATATTCTTGATTACCCAGCATATCCCAGCTTTACAACTGCTGCTAGTAGTTGCAGTGTCACATTGAGTCTACCTGCTGAACCCTATTCAATTACTATTTCGAAAAGTGATGGTCAAGTAAACGCTACTTCATACTCTAAAACGAGTTTAGCTGCATTCACAAACATCCCAGCTAAAGCTGTGTTTTATATAACGTATGGTTTGTTACAATTAAATACCATAAGCAGCTTAAGTCGACAAGTAACTTTCGATCCAGCAGGAACAATTACCTGTTCAGACAACTACCATATAACAAACATAGATGCTTATTCGATGTATTCCTTTCTGTTCAATTTACCTGCAACTGCAACAAATGTTGTAACAAAAGATAGTTCTGGTACAATCTTAACTTCTGAATCTTTAGGTACTGTGGGTAGCATAATAATAGTAAACAGCACTCTTTCTTCATATGTTGCCCAAGGTCAATCTCTAACAGTAACAGCTACATACAATTTACCAAGCATAGGTAACACATTTGACTTTGAACTCTTTCCAGCCATCAATTATTATGCCAATTATGGTAGTGTAACTTTCACTTTTCCTGAAGGCGCAACATTAACTTCACCTCAAGCCAATGATCTTGACGCAACCTCAACAATAACAAAAGATGGATACAAAGAAGTTCTAACAATAACTCGACAAGGAGTAAGTTACGTAGACTACACTACTCCCGACTATAATACGATACAGATAAGCTATGACTATAACCCATTATGGTCATCCTTTCTACCAACCTTTTGGGCATTTGGGCTCTCAGCAATAGTATGTACAGGCATCTTTTTCTGGAAAAAACGTAAAACAACCCAAGAAACAATCCCAACTGAAAAACATACGGTAACTGGAGTTCCAAAGGCTCATGCAAACTCTGAAACGCCAAAAGTCGCCGTGCATACAATTAGAGACCGAATACACAAATTCATCGAAGAATATGACGAAAGAACTGAAATATCAAACGAAATGAATGCTTTAGATCAGAAAGCACAAAAAGGCAAGATACCAAGACGCCAATACAAGGTTCAAAGGCGCGCATTGGAAGTCCATTATGAAACATTAACCAAAAACATAAACGAAGCAAAAAAAGTATTCCAAAGTTCAGGCGGTGCCCTCGTTGATTTAGTCAAGGAGCTGGATTTAGCTGAAGCAAACTACAATAAAGCAGATAAAAGAATTAAAGCCCTTGAAGCCGGACAAAGAAGTGGCGAAATTTCAATAGAAGAATACAAGGAAAACATAGATGACTATAAGGTTAAGAAAGAAAAAGCAGGGTCCGTGGTAAATGGAATTTTACTCAGAATACGTGAAAAAATACACTAAACCACCTAAATCCTTTTATTTTACAAGGGAACTTTCAATGAAAATTAGCAGAGGTATATTAAAATGGTAAAAATAGTCGTTGATCAGAAATGCACTGGCTGCGAAACTTGCGTAAACACATGCCCTGTAGGCGTTTACGAAATGAAAGATGGCAAATCTGTTCCATCTAAAGTAAGTGAATGCCTTGTTTGCAGAGCATGTGAATCTCAATGCCCTGAAGGCGCAATTCAAGTAATAGAGTAAGCAAGTAAGCGCTGTTTTGAGAAGTTGTCTCTCAAACTTCTTTGAGAGTTTATCCCTTTTTATTAATTCAATTTTTTCAATTTTAGCTTTTACATATTTAAAGAAAATTTGGGCTATTGTGTATAGCGCATATAGTTTACCTGAAAAAGCCCACTAATGTACTCATTGACATTTTTATTTTGACTTTTAGCTATTTTCTTGATCGCGTCATTTATTCCAGTGGAATACTGTACAGCTTTCTTAGGTTTATTCACAATTGACTCGGGCAACCCCAAGTTTAAAGCAACCTTACGCAACACCAGTTTTCGCAATGAATCAGCATTGTTTTCAAACTTTAACTCAACAGGCAACCCTAACGCAAACTCTACTAGATTAAAAGCAGCGAACGGCAAACGCAACTCAACATCAAAGTGAATGCAGATTTTCTCATCCCGCTCAAGATTACTCTCATGAATCCTTATAACATCATTAAACATGGTTTTCCTGACTTTTTCAGTTCCATCTTGGCAGCATTCATTAACATAACGTTGGTAACCACCAAACAGTTCATCTGCTCCCTGTCCAGCCAACAAAACTCTGTAGCCAGCTTCAGCCGTTTTCTGTGCAACCCAGTAGAATGGCACACCAATACTTGCCTTAATCGGATCAGCTTCCTCAATTAGATCAAGCACTTGCGGTAAAGATGCTTCAACATCGGATTCCTTAAAAAAGTGAACCTGCATTGGCAAATCCAGTTTTTCAGCTGCTGCTAAAGCCGCTTCAGTCTCAGGTTGATTCTCCAAACTTACATGAATCAAATCAACCTTTACACCACATTTACTTGCCATGTAAGCAATTATACTGCTATCTAATCCTCCAGAAAATGCAATCGCAACCTCATTCAATCCAGCTAAATGTGTCTTAACAGATTTCTCCAAAAGCATCTGCAGGGTTTCTGCTGCTTTCTCAATTGAGGTTGGTTTGGGTTCTGTATAAGTCAAAGATTTCACTGGCTTGAACTTTAATCCTTGCCTATTTGCAAATGCCAGATTCCCCGGTGGAAACGAGATTGGTTTTTCTATCCCCAGTTGCCAGAGAGCTTTACGGTTTGAAGCAAAAGCTACATAATCCTTGTTTTCTCCATAATAGAGTGGCTGGACACCAATTGGATCCCTTGCAACCGCGAGCCAGTCTTTTTTTAACACAAAGAAGCTATAGTCGCCTTCCGCCTTCTCGATTAAGGTTTGCAGCTGAGCTTCGCAATGCTGTGGATTTTTGGCTACTTGCTCATCAAGAACACTTTTTGGTATAGGCGAGTAAATTTTACCCTCAAAAACCATGCTTATATCTGCCAACTGAAGGAAGTCATAATGTTTCTTTGCTTCTCTTGTGTATGCAAACCCAATAATCGAAGCTGATTCAATGCCCTGTTTTTTTAGGACATTAGCACTTTTATGAACAGCCAATCTTGTGGGGGAAGCAACACTAAAACTCAGTGGTTGATCAACCCAAAAATTTTTTAATAAATCAATAACGCCGTCTAAAGCTGGCTCACCATGCTTGTTAAGTAATCCAATAGTTATTCTCATATAATTCGCTCCAAATTTCGCATTCCCAAGTGGTTAATGCTTCGGTAAAACATTAATCTTTAATCAGTATAACTTTCACATGAGGAAATAGATTTGCCTATCTTACCAATTGACACCGGTCGATATGGAACACCGGAAATGCTTAAAGTCTTTGATGAAGAAAACCGTCTACAAAAAATGCTTGATGTTGAAGCTGCCTTGGCTTTAGCGCATGCTGAAGTAGGCAACATTCCACAGGAGGCTGCTGAAAAAATCATGCAGATGGCATCTATAAAATACGTTAAAGTTGAACGTGTTAAAGCCATTGAGAAAGAAATTAAGCATGACATTGCTTCACTCGTCAGGGCATTATCAGAACTTTGTGGATCAAGCGGTGCTTACGTGCATTTAGGTGCCACAAGCTATGACATAGTCGACACAGCCAATGCATTACAACTTAAAAATGCAATAGACATACTTGAACAAAGACTCCTATTCTTCAAAGCTATATTACAAAAACAAGCTGAAAAATACAAAGAGACAATAATGATTGGCAGAACCCACGGCCAACACGCGCTACCAATAACTTTAGGCTTTAAATTTGCGGTTTGGGGCTATGAAGTCAACCGTCACATTGAACGCTTAAATGATTGCAAAAAACGTGTTTTAGCAGGAAAAGTAAGTGGTGCCGTCGGAACACAAGCAGGTTTAGGAGAACATGCTGAGAAGATTGAAGAACTGGTTATGAAACGACTTGGTTTACGCTCAGCTGAGATTTCAACACAAATCGTTCAACGTGACCGTTATGCGGAACTTATTTGCATTTACGCTGAAATCGCTTCTTCTCTTGAAAATTTTGCAACTGAGATCCGTGAACTGCAAAGACCTGAAATCGCCGAAGTCTTCGAATCCTTTGAAGCAAAAAAACAAGTTGGTAGTTCGACAATGCCTCATAAGCAAAATCCTGAAACTTGCGAGCGTGTTTGCGGTTTAGCCCGTATAGTTCGTAGTCTTGCACTTCCAGCATTAGAAGACATGGTTACATGGCACGAACGTGATTTAACGCAGTCCTCAACTGAACGGTTTGTACTTCCAGAATCTAACATACTACTTGATTACATTTTGAGCTTGATGGTTAACATTGTTTCTAACTTACGCGTTGATGAACAACGCATGATACAAAACTTCACCTTTACTCAAGGTCGTGCAATGTCAGAATCCGTAATGATGGCGTTAGTACACAAGGGCATTAATCGGCAGGAAGCTCACGAATTACTTAGGAAATTGACAATCCAAAGCGCCGTTGCAAAACAAGAATTCAAAGAAACCCTACTTGCAGATCCCTTAGTAAGCAACAAGTTAAACAAGAAAGAAATTGAAAACGCATTAAATCCGAAAAATTATTTGGGCACAGCAGTTAAACAAGCAGAAAAATTCGGTAAATCTACTTAAAATCAAATAGAGCCTTCTGCTTAAACTCCTGCTCTTTATCCCAATTATCCCAAGTATCTTTCTTCACGAATCCCCCAACTTGTTCTTTTATTTTCTTAGCCAATCTTGGTCCGACAAGTGGCAGATTAGTTAACTCCTCCATTGACGCATGTTTAAGGTCTTCAATTGAGTGATATCCCGCGTTGAAGATTATACGACCACGAACCCTACCCACGCCTTCAAGCTTAACTATCGGTAAAAGCTCACGTTTTATGCCTTTAGATACACGTTCAACAAGTTCGTCTGCTAAAGGTTTGACTTCTTTGTCGCCTCCAACAAGAGGCGATAACTCATGAGCTGCATGTAGCAGCCACTTCGCATTCTCAATTGTACGATAAAGATCTCCTGGCTGCACGCCGAAACGCGTGATAAGTTGGTCTTCGCTGACTTCTTCGATCCAATTCTTCATAACCAAAGCAGTTTTAACTTCGCCTAAAAATTCCTCATAACCAATATGGTCGTCCCACTCGTTAGGGGGATTAATGAAGAATTCTTCACGATGCTGCTCCAACTGAACACCAAGCACATCCATTTCACGAGCGTACGGTCTCATAATTGGACCCATGTCGGGAGTATGCGAAATAAGATGCAATAAGCTAAAGTCAGTTAGGTATGCTGGCTTATTTTGCAGAGCATTTCTAATTTCTACCCCAGAAAGCGGGTCAATGTAAAGCTCACTTACGCGTTGACCAAACTTGGTAGCGTAAATGTCTTGTCTATCAACCATTATCATTTGTTCGTCATAGAGGAACTTGAGAATTTTTGAGATGATACTTTTAATTGCTTTCACATCGTACTGGTAAGCATAGAAGGTTTTTCCAAAGAACTCAAAAATTCCCTCTTCAGAATGAGCGTAATCTGAAGCAATAGTTGCCAGCACATGACCACGGATAATTTTTTCAACCGCCATTCTGGACCAGATACGTTCAGTTTTAGCCAATACGTAGCCTTCCATGAGGTAGTCAGCTTCGTCTCTTGTTTTAGCTATAAGCACTGACTCGCCAAACTTGTCATATTTTGGTCTTCCAGCCCTGCCGGCCATCTGTTTATAGTCTAAAACGCTGATTGGGTAGTTTCCGTATCCTGCTTCAAAGCGTCTGTAGTCTTGAATTATAACTACTCTTGCGGGAAGGTTGACTCCCCAAGCTAATGTTGGTGTAGCAGTTAAAACCTTGATTTTTCGTTCCTTAAAGGCATCCTCTATGATTTTACGGTGAGCACCTGATAAGCCTGCATGGTGATAGGCAACACCGCAGCGAACCATATCTTCAAGTTCTTCGCTAAGCTGTGTTTTTTCGCCGGATTCAGCAATTTTTTTAGCTTCAATTTCTAATACTTTACGGTTTGCTTCTTCTAAAGACTGCTTTAATAATTTAGAACCTGTCTTGGGCGCAGCTTTAGTCATATTACTCGCAATAGTTTTAGCTGCTGCGACAGCATTTTTCCTTGTGGATGCAAAAACTAAGGCTTGCCCTCCATTTCTTAACGTATCCAAAACTAGGTTTATGAAAGTAAAACGAGTTTCTTGCTCTATTCTTCTTGAACCGCCGTCTTTATACTGAATTTCGTCCAGTAGGAGAACGCCTTCCTTAAGGTTGATTGGACGCCATTCAGTGACAACGTATTTGGCGTTTAACCAGCCCGCGATTTCATCTACATTGCTAATTGTTGCGCTTAGTGCTAAAATTTGAATATGCGGATTAACCTGCAATAATCTTGCTAAAACAATCTCCAATGTTGGTCCACGTTCAGCCTCGTTTAGCAGGTGAACTTCATCAGCTATAACCAGTGAAATTCGATCCATCCATTTGGCGCGGTGCCGCAGAAGCGAGTCAGCCTTCTCATTGGTTGTAATAATAATGTCGTATTTTTCCAGCCAATTGTCAGCTGTGTCAAAGTCACCTGTACTAATACCTACAGACACCTTTCTACCGTCACTCTTACGGATAACTGAGTACTTCTGAAATTCCTCAAACTTTTCACTCGCAAGAGCCCTCAACGGCGATAGATAGATCACTTTACCATTATTTTCCAAAACATGTTTCATACCGCAGAGCTCAGCGATGAGCGTTTTCCCTGAAGCTGTTGGACTAGCTAGCACGATGTTTTGGCCTTCAAGTAGTCCTGCACGTATGGCATCCTCTTGAGGGGGGAACAACTCTTTAATCCCTAAACCATCAAGAACTTCTTTGACTTGCTCTGGCACTGAAAGTTCTGTAATCTTCAATTTATTCGCCAACAGGACTAGTTCGTTACATGTATGCAAAATTGTGAGTTATTAGGGTTATTTAATAAACTGCGGCAATTTCACCTGAAAAACGGTTTATGCTAAATCAGGTCTATATTTAAAAGCAACAAATCTAAGCGAGCCCTTTTAGCCTTTTAGCCAGCCTAGTTTATTGAAAACGTAAACTGCTAACACCATGTTTATGCCTATAATAAAGCTCACTTGCCACAGGTAGGCTCCGTATGGCGCATCCAGCAGGTTCATGCCGATTAATCCACCTATCGCTGAAGGTATCACTGAAATACTTGTAATAACTGCCAAGATTTTTAGGATTCTGTTGGTTTCAAAAGATGTCTGATTAATGTATAGGTCAATTATTGAGCGGATGTTTTCTATTAAATCATGCGCGATTTCGTTAATGTAAGAGGCGCCATCCTGTAATACTTGAAATGCTTCTTCAGCTTTCTTGTCAAAACCTTCAAGCGGGACTTTCTTTGAAGTAATGATGCTAAGCATATCTTTAAAGTGCACCAGATTAGATACAAGCCTTGAGACTTCTTTATCTAACATATAGATGCGTTCAAGAAAATCCTTTGGCAGTTTCGAACGGGGGGTGCTGCCAATTTTTAAAGCTTCAATTTCAATCTCAGATAAAACCGCCTTGTAATCATCAAGCATATGATCTAATATTCCATAGAGCACAGGAACAGTAAACGTGTCCTCATCTTTTTCTTGTCTAATTTTTTCTAAAACTTTCTCAAACAAATCAATGTTGTGCCTTGATACAGTAATAATTTTTGTTCCATTACATACAACAATGATTCCTGACCTTGAAATCGTTAAGAACTTGTCAGCGTTTTCAGGATACATAACCTTGCCTGCTTGCAGAAAAATAAACGAAGCTCTCTGAACGTAATCAATATGCGGATAAATTTCATCCATTAAAGTACTCTTAAAGTGAGGCTCTGAAATATGCAGCATATTACTTAGCTTTGAGAAGCCATCATTTGAAACATAATGGAGATCAAGCCATTCTTGACGACTTTTATCTGAAATATGAGCTTCAAGTTCCTCCCAAGTTAAACTACTGTGAATTGCTTTCAGATCCGAATCAACCTGTCGAATAACAGTTTCTGGACTCTTTTCCAGTTTATTTGCAATTATATTACCACTGCTCCTTCTGCCCGCAACTGCTCTACCACCAACGGCTAATGCTCTTGGAAGACGAAGTAACCGTAGTAAAAGCGATGGCGAGCCTGTAATGCTTACTTCAAGCAACGGCAAGTAT
This sequence comes from uncultured Candidatus Bathyarchaeia archaeon, assembly GCA_964640475.1. Classification (GTDB taxonomy): domain Archaea; phylum Thermoproteota; class Bathyarchaeia; order Bathyarchaeales; family Bathycorpusculaceae; genus Bathycorpusculum. Next base: position 13,485 of record CAZXGX010000014.1, on the reverse strand, counting down.
TGAACGAATGGCAACACGATTATTATAAGATCCACTATATGCCAAGAAGATTTGAAATGCTTCCAGCGATTTTCAGCAAAATAAAGTTTAGTTGAATACTCTGCAACAAAGAGTGTCACTATTATTACATCACAAATTTCCAGAAAAACAAGTACAGCTTCATCAAGTGAAAAAATAAGTGGCAAAAGAACAATTGGGATCAAAATAATTGACAGAATAATCATGAATTTATCAGAGAATATTGCATCTACTTTTTCTCTAAGACTGCCTCTTGGATCGCTTTCAGGCACATAGAGTGACCGCGGCAAATAACTCTCAGAATCAGAATTAACGCTTTTTTTGTTTTTTACAGTGTCTGGATTCGGCATCGGCGTTTTACCAATAGCGTTTTACTGTATGGTTAGCTGATAAATCCTTCGTTTCTATTTAGTAATAATTCGATAAGGGGTTTGTCTTTTAAAAAAAAAGTTTGTTTGAGTGATAAGTTGGTTAAAGAAAATAAAGATGAAAATTATCTTCTTAAAAAATTATTTCTTTTTGCCTTTTTCAGGTTTGGCTTCTAGTTTTGTAGGCAAATACTCATCCACAATGTAAGTTAAACCGTATCTGCTGAAAGCTTCAAGTTCCGTTTTGCGCCTAATTTTTAGGAACATCTTAATTTCACGTTGCCAGACGGGGTCGTTTTGGTATCTGGGGTCCTTTTGCAACTCGTACAACCGTTTAATGTCCACTTCGTCAAGTGGATCGGTTGGCAGCTTGTATTCTACGATGTCGCTTGCCCATACTCCACTCCAAACAGCGTCAGGAGTGTTCAGATTCCTCAAGTGTGCCGCGTTGGCTGAACCGCTAATAATAACTTGTGCAATGTGCATTCCCCACGGGTCACCATCGGTCAGGATGTATACTGGTAAACCGAGTTCGTCATGTAGTCGGCGTATGAAGCTTCGGGTTTGTCTTGGAGCTTGACCACCGCATGAGATCAGCAGTGACTTGTGCTTATTGTGGACATTTTCTTCGATGAATCTTGTGAAGAGTGCGCCTTTCTCGATTGCTATGACTTTATCAGCGCTTGTTTTTATGAACTCTGAAGAGGTTACAGCTGGTCCAATGAGTACGCCGTCTGGGTGGCTGGTTAAATTCACCGTTTTACCTTCATAACCAGGAACTGTGTAGCCGATGTCTAAGTCGCCGAAAATTGCGCTGCGTTCTTCGGGAAATATGCTGAAGTCTTCCCGTGCAAAACCAGTGAGGGTTTCCAGGTCGGTGATTATGTTGTTTGATTCCTGCTGATCAGAAAACGTCATCTCGTAAGCTTGTGCTGAGTAGTAAACATCTCTTAATGTTGAAGTTTTACGCTGACTAGTAAGTTCATTACTAAACATCGCAACCCAAGCAAGCTGGGTAAAGGGTTTAATGTGTCGGATATTTCTAGCGCTTCTATCGACGCTGTTTTCGCCTAAAATATATTGGCGCAGAGATGAATCGTAGGTGATGTTTTCAGTGGAGCGACTAGGCATGTTTACTGTTGGAAAGGCGCCTTGGTCAAGTTGATTGTAAATCTGTGTCCCAAAATTTTTAAGACCTTTAAGGACTTCTTGTTTTCTTTCAGTTATTTTTACTTTCTTCTGCTCCATATTTCTGAACACTCTTTAGTAACTTTTCAATATCTGGAATTTTTTCTTGCCCTGCCAAGGTTGCTGAGAACTCGGCGATTTTTGGAAGATACTTACTGAAGATTCCTAATCTTTTCTTTTCCATATGCACATGTTCTTTACGGCTTAGAAAATGCTGAAGTTGACGAGAGATTTCTCGAAGTGCGTTTGCTTCTTCCTTACGCACTTCAGGACGGTCTGAAATGAATTCTTTACCAACAGTTTTGTAAGGAACTTTAGTACTGCAAACGTGAATTACAATAGCAATTGGCATGTCGGGTGCTACTTTGTAGCGTCGCCAATTCATTGCTGAAATAACTTTGTAGGAGACATCGCTTGCTTCATCATAAAGCAAAGGAATTTTGTTTGCAAAACGGTAAATTACGAAGTTGCCGGTTTTTGGAACGCCTCCACCATACGCGATTGCCATTTCAACAATGAAGGGGTGACCAGCGTAAGTGGATGGTTTACGTTGGTGAACAACCAAGTATTCAGGGTTAAGCTCTTTCATAACACCCGCTTTAAGCAACTCTTCACCCAAAGGTGAAAGGCAGCTTGCATCAGGAGGCAGAAAATCTTTGTACCGTTTAAGGTTCTGCATTAACCGAACAATTTCTTCATGGGACAATTTCTTAGGATTTTTACTTGGAGGAATACCGGCGAATTCAAGGAATTTCTGTGCGGTTATTTCGCCTACACGGTGGAAATGCCCTCTCAGGAAGGTAGACATATTGGTGAATTCGGTAATTTGAATCAATCGCTGTAGAAGTTCCACGTCAACACCGTATGGGTGAGGCATGGTTTCTTTGGGCGGGTCAGGCATTTTTGTTGTTGCCCTTGTAAACTTGTATAGTCTGCCTTTTGGGTCAACAAATGTTAGGTTTGCATACGGATTAACCATAGCCGTTTGCTTGAAGTACTCGATGATTTTCGGCATAGCACGTAGGTAGTCACCTTCAAGTGTGAATTCAACGATTGTTCCATGCCATTCTTCCTTGTTAATTAGAACTTTACGATCCAAAATTATAGGTTTGTTACGCTGAATATCGATCATTAATTTAAAACTGTAAATCTTTTCTTGACCCGTGCTTGAGGTTACCCACACTGGTTGATGGGTGGTGATTTGCCCGTAAAGCACAGCCATTTTTCCACCTAAACCGAATGTCCCTCTTGCCTGTTTAAGCTTGTATTTAGAGCCGTAAAGAACCTGCCCAAACGCTGAAGGAATAAATCTGGGCTGGATCCCACTGCCATTATCTTCAATTCGAAGCTTGTAAATCTGGGTGTCTTTTGTTGCGGCACTTTCAAAAGATAATCGAACATAGATATCTGGCGGAATTTTTTGGCTTTCTGCAGCGTCAAGTGAGTTTTCTACAACTTCACGTATGGCCACGAATATAGAGCGCGAAGGATTCGTTAAGCCGGCTATGTCACGGTTTCTGTAGAAAAAGTCCGATGCGCTTATTTCTTCGAAGGTTGCTTGAGCCACTTGTTGCCTACCCACTTTCCCCTTTTAGTTATCCTATTTTCCGTTTAGTATATTTGTTGCTTGTTCTTTAAGTTAACTGAGCTTAACGATTAAACTTTTCATTTCTAATTTCTACAGACCTTCAGATTATGGATGTTTTTGCGCTAAACAAGTATAAATTAGACGTTTTTTTACCCACTTATTTTAAGGCTACCCTGCTAGCTTTTCTATCGTTGATTTTTAAGTTTGAATGAATGCAAATCACTGCCTATAACTTAGGATACGCATTTATGGTTTTTAACAGTAAATTGCTTAAATTAACACTCAGATTAACCATCCGCACCCATTTTTTAGGCTCTAATTCAGGGGTAAGACAAATAATTTAAAATAACCCCTCTATGTTTAATGTAGCAATTAATTAAAGATACAGGTTGGAACATACAAATGAGTGAAGAAGGCGATAGTTTCTGGGTTTCCTTATCTGAAAGAATTATTGGAGTTGCACTGATAATTATCAGCGCATCATTGCTCTATTTCACAGCGACAAGTAGCAGTTTAAGCGTCTACTCTTGGATATTTGGTTTCTTAGGTGTAGTTGTGCTAATAGTCGGTTTATTCTTGTTGATTGTTAAACCTAGAGAATAAAAATTTTTTATTCTCTTCTTTCAACCACAATTTTACAGTTTGCAACTAACGCAGCGATAACGCCAAGTGCAGCAAGCCAAGGAGCCAGAAAAACTCCAACTATACCAACCGTCGCCGGAATCTCTAGCAATGTTTTACCTGCTTCGTCCTTAACTATAACTCGTGTTACATTTCCTTCATGAAGCAGTTCCTTGATGCGGTCAACCAAGTTACTTCCTGAGACTGTATATTCCTCACTTGTAAACTTGACGGCTGGAGCTCCACAGACTGGACAAAATTCATCATTAGCTTTTAAAGTCACACCACATTTTGTACAAAAAGGCATTATGATTCACCAGCCTTCTAATGAAGGAAGTTTAGATTAAAAAGGCTTGTCAATATCAAGTAAAGTATTCAAGGCTGAATCTTCCCTTTTCTTATATGAGTATTTTTATTAGTCAACGACACATTATCTTCATCCTTAACAACTATTTATTCGAGGAGAAAAAGTGAAATGCCAATTCGTCAACCAATCGTTTGCGTTCTGGGTCACGTTGATACAGGTAAAACTTCGCTTCTAGATGAACTTCGAAAAACAAGCGTACAAGCTAGAGAAGCAGGTGGCATGACACAACACATAGGCGCAAGCTTCTTCCCTGTAGAAACTCTCAAACAACTTATCGGCCCATATCTCTCCACTTTTAAAGGCGGAATTGAAATCCCAGGATTACTAGTTGTTGATACCCCTGGACACGGCGCATTCACTAATTTAAGGCGACGGGGTGGCAGTGTTGCAGACATCGCGATTCTTGTGGTTGACATTTTGAAGGGCTTTGAAGCACAAACCTTCGAATGTATAGAAATCCTAAAAGCAAAGAAAACCCCGTTTATTGTCGCCGTTAATAAAATTGATCGCATACCTGGCTGGAAATCCTCAGAATCTAAGTCGTTTATGAAATCTTATGCATCTCAATCAAGTTTTGTCCGAGAAGACTTTGATAATCGTCTATACCAAGTTATGGGCGAATTTTCCCGGTTAAGCTTTAGAACTGACCGTTTTGATCACATTCGTGATTTTACGCTTAACGTTGCTTTGGTGCCTACCAGCGCAAAAACTGGCGAGGGCCTAAATGAACTTTTAATGGTTCTTGTCGGCTTGGCACAGCAGTTTTTAAAGAAACGACTTCAAACCATTGAAGGTGCAGCCAAGGGTTCAGTGTTAGAGGTAAAAGAAGAACCAGGTTTAGGTTTAACATTAAACACAATTATTTATGATGGCACACTACAGAAGGACGATTTAATCGTTGTAGGCGGTAAAGATGCTCCGATTACTACACGTATCCGTTCAATTTTGGTTCCCAAGGCGCTTGACGAAATTCGTGATCCAAGAGACAAGTTTTCGTCTGTAGATCGCGTTTATGCAGCTGCAGGAATCAAAATCGTGGCAACTGGTTTGGAGGGCGCGTTGGCTGGTGCACCGTTATTCGCAGTTCCCACTGGTGAGGACCCTGCAAAGTATTGTAAGATGATTACTGAAGAAATTGGCCGCATCAGAATTGTCAAAGAAATTGAAGGAGTCATCGTTAAAGCTGATACATTAGGTTCGTTGGAAGCGATAGCTGAGATTTTAAAAGCTAACAATGTGCAGGTGCGTATTGCTGATGTTGGAGATATTAGCAAGCGCGACGTTATCGAAGCTTCAGTGGTTAAGTCTCGTGTACCATTGTCAGGAGTTGTCTTAGCGTTTGGAGTAAAAACATTGCCTGACGCTGAAGCAGAAGCAACGGCAAACAATATCCCAATTTTCAAGGATCCGATAATATACAATCTAATTGATGCTTACATCCAATGGGCTAAAAATAAACGGGAAACCAAGAGTGAACAAGAATTTGACGCGTTGGTCAAACCGGGTAAAATCACCATTATGCCCAATTGTATTTTCCGTCGTGCTAAACCAGCGATTGTCGGAGTTGAAGTGCTTGGCGGACGTTTAGCGCCCAAGGTTGGATTAATTCGAGCTGATGACGGTTCAGACGTAGGTGAAGTGTCACAGGTTCAAGATGAGGGCAAAACAGTACCTGAAGCCAAGCAAGGCGCTCAAGTTGCAGTGTCGATGGATAAACCAATTGTTGGCAGACATATTTTTGAACGCGACGTCTTGTACGTTAAAGTCCCTGAAGACGATGTAAAAAAACTGTATGCTACCCACTTAAATGATTTAACTGCGGCAGAGCAGGACGTGCTAAAAGAATACGTTAAGTTGATGAGAAAGAAAGTTATATTTTGGGGCGGAACATTGCCCCTTTAGGGTTTTATTCGAATTCGATTGTTGCTGGTGGCTTGTCGGTTATGTCGTAGAGGCAGCGAACGACACTTGGGATTTCGCTTGTTATGCGTTTTGAAATTTTCATGAGTTTATCAAATGGAATCTCCTTTGCTTCTGCAGTAACAGCGTCAGTGGAATTTACAATGCGTACAGTGATGATGTTGCCATACATTCGCTTATCATTTTTTATGCCTGTTGCTTTATCGTTGTGAAGTACTGCAAAGTTTTGGAAGGTACCTAAACCAATGGTTTCTTCTTCAACTATCTGGGTTGCTTTGCGTACGATGGCTGTTCTCTCAGGGGTGACCTCGCCGAGAACTCGCAGGGATAATGCTGGACCTGGAAAAGGCATTCTTTCCGAGATCTCTTTAGGCAAACCAAGCTCTCGTGCTACCATGCGAACTTCTGGCTTAAACAGTTCTCTTAGCGGTTCTAGAATCTTGTAGCCATAGATTTGTGAGTCTATGCCTATTTGCCCTAAAACGTTGTGTTGAGATTTGATTCCTTTTACAGTCTCGATAACATCGGCTTTAATTGTACCCTGTGTGATGAACACTATTTTTTCTTCTTTGGCAACTTTGCCCAAGGTGCTGTAGAATTTTTCTCTGAAGGCTTTGCGTTTTTCTTCTGCGTCTGTTTTACCCTTGAAAACTTGGAAGAACTCTTCTTTGGCGTCAACGAATCTTGTGTTTACTCCGAACTCTTTTAGGATGCGCACTACGAATTCCGGTTCGCCTTCTCTTCGTAAGCCATCATCAATGAAAACTGCGACCATCTTGTCTCCAACCGCTTTATGCACAAGAAACGTTGCTACTGTGCTGTCCACTCCGCCTGAGCAAGCTGAAATTACTCGGTTATCTCCAACGGCCAATTTAATTTCTTTTAGTGAATTTTCAATAAACTGTTTGGTGTCAAACAATTTTTATTTCTCCTAAGTTGCTTAACTGTTGTTTGCCTTTTTAGCTTTGCCATTAATAGTTATGTTTGAAGTCTTCTTGGAGTTCTAAAAGCAACGGTGAAGAAAAGATCTATATTTTATTTTAAGCATCAACTCTTATCATACTTTACATAGGAAAGAGCGATGAAGATAAAATACCGCGAGACTACAGGGGTTTTGATTGAAACCGCAAACGTCAGCGACGCGCAAGAAATATTGTCTCTTCAAAAGTTGGCATATCAAAGCGAGGCAAAGATATACAATAATTTTCAGATTCCACCACTAGTTGAGACTCTTGACGAACTGAAAATAAATTTTAAAAGCCACATTATTCTGAAGGCAACACTTAATGGAAAGATTATCGGGTCAGTCCGGATTTTAGAAAAGGAAGGAACTTGCCATGTGGGCAGGTTGATAGTTTACCCAGACTTCCAAAATCAAGGTATCGGAACCAAACTTCTGTTAGAAATTGAACACATTTGCACAATGTGTAACAGGTTTGAAATTTTTACTGGTGATAAAAGCATAAAAAACATTCACTTGTACGAAAAACTAGGCTACAAAGCTTACAAAACCGAAAGAGTTACGGATAATTTGAAGCTTGTATTCCTTGAGAAAGTCAAATGACCGACTTGTTTATCTTGTAAATCCATTTTTAAATACAATGCAAAAGACACAGAGGGCACAACAGAATGAAGCTAAGTTTGTCTAATGGGATTTTTAGCAAGTTGGGCATAAAAGAAAATTTTGCAGCCGTTAAGCAGCTTGGTTTTGTCAACATTGAGTTCAACATGAAATCTGTAAAGAAAGAGCACGATACAGATGTTTATCGTGAACAGAGAGCTTTTGCTGCTTCAGGCTTGAATTGTTTAACTCTTCATTCGGCTATTTTGCATGTAAAAGATCCTATTGAGGTTCATCAGGCTGTTTATTATGGTAAAATATCACTTGAATGTGCTCATGCACTTGGGGCACCGCTGATGGTTGTGCATTCAAATGTTTCAAAAAAGCTTTCTAAATCCGTGCGAGCGAAGTGTTTAGATGCAGTTTTTGGGGAAATAGTGCCTTTTGCTAAGAAATATGATGTTAAACTGGCGCTAGAGAACTTGTCGTATACTTCGACTGGTTTTGGCAAAAATGTGGAACAACTTGAAGAAGTTCTAGACATCGTAGACGCTAAGGGGGAAATGGGATTTACGCTTGATTTCTGTCATGCTCTTGAAACTAAAGAAACAGAAAATTTACTAGAGCATTACCATGAACGCCTTTGCAACATTCATATGGCAAATAAAAGCCACCGCCCCTTCATTAAAGAAACATCTGAATTAAAATGGCTTATAACTAAACTGATCGATTACGGCTATGCCGGACCAGTAACGCTAGAGCTGCATCACAGCACTACTAAAGAGGAAATCTTGAAAACTAAGTCACTTTTTGACAAGTTGCTTTAGCCTCCGCCAACCGGGGGAAGAATAGCCAAGACATCCCCATTTTTAAGTTCGGTTTCTAATCCATTAATTGTTGAAGCACTAGCCCCGTTAACAAGGAACTGCAGGAAACTTTTAACCTGGCCAGTTTTAGATTCGTAAACATAATCAGTGAATGCTTTACCATATTTTTCTTCAAGCATCTTTAGAACTATAGAAACAGTTACTTTTTTTTCGTTATCTAAAGCCAAATTTTCTTCTCTTCTGTTTGTTATTTCTCGTAGAATAGTGAAGAACCGTATTTTTACTATCATGCAGTTGTCTTAGAAGTTTATAATTGTTGAAAGATTAATTCATTATGTTTATTAACAAAAAAGACCAAAAAGATAGTTTAGGGGGAACATGTGGTTCCCAAGTTGCTTATTCAGTTTTTTCTTTTTCCTGTGTCTTTTTATTGTCTGTATCTGGGATTCTTCTGAGACGCTTTATTGGGTTATACCAGTTCCATTTGCCAAAGGTCGCCATTACTGCAGGAACCAAGTACGTCCGAACAACTAGTGCATCAATTATTATGCTGAAGGCGAATGCAAAGCCCATTTCTTTAAGCATCATGTTGCTTGATATTACAAGCGTTCCAAGTGAACCAGCAAGAATGATGGCTGCTGCAGTGATGATTCCACCTGTTTGTTGCATGGAGTGTACGATAGCGTCGTTAAGGCTTTGACCCTTTGCTGCTTCTTCACGAATGCGGGTTAGGATAAATATGTTGTAGTCCATGCCTAAACCCAGTAGTAGCACGAAGAGGATTAGCGGAGTTATGAATAACAAACCGTAACTGAACGCTGATTGAAATACCAGTATTGTCAATGCAAGTGTCCAAACAATGCTCATTAGAACCGATAGAACCGCAAAGAGGGGTAGAATCAATGAACCCAGAACTAAGAACAGCACTATTCCAACGCCTAATGCGACGATCAGAAGAATCGAGGTGAATTGGCTATCAAAACTATTTCTGTTGTCCAGTGTTGAACCAGTGGTTCCGCCTACATAGATTCCTGTAACGTTACTTGCATCGTCATAATCTGCATGCAAATTAGTTTGTATGTCTTGGGCATAATCAATTGCTTCAGTAGAGTACGGGTCAACTGCGAATTTAACAGTTATAAGCGCTGACTGGTTATCGTCACCTATATCATTTAATATACTATTGTAGGTTGTTGAATCGGAATCGTTAGTTACAGTTTGGTAATTTACTTCTTCGCCATAAGGCATTGTAGGACTAGTTACTTCTTGAATTCCTTCATGACTTGCAATGTAAGAAGAAATGCTGTTTAACGTAGCTAGTTCACCTATGTTGAAGCTTCCATCATAATTTACTATGGGTTCCGAGAATGTTACTACCACATAGGTTGGCAACATTCTACCACTGCCAAAAGAATCTGTAAGAGTATTCATAGCGGAGATTGATTCTATACTGTCTGAGGCACTACCTAACAGATCATAAGTGGGGATAGTTGTCGCATACACGTAGAATGTAGGAACCGTTAGAAGAATGGCGACAAGTATGATTACTTTTCCATGTTTCACTGAGAATGAACCACTTCTAGCGAAGTAGCCGCCTCTTCGATGATTTTTCTCTAAAATTGTTTGAGAGTACCGTTTGAATCTTTCACCAGAGTTTGGCCAAAAGATCCTGTCGCCCAATATAGCGGTTAAGGCAGGTGCAAAAGTCAATGAAGCAAGCAATGTTACTATAACACTTAAACCTACGATTAATCCCATTGTTTGAAGAAAAACCATTGCTGTCATTGAAAGAGCAAGGAAAGATATGATAACGGTGGCACCACTAGTTACGATGCTTTCACCTGCCCAAGTAATTGATTTCTTTATGGCTTCAAACAAAGGTAAGCCATTGATTCTTTCTTCGCGATGACGAGCGATTATGAATATGCTGTAGTCTGTTCCAACTCCAATCAACACAGTCAAAAGTACGGTATTGATGGTGTAGTCTACTGGGTTAATGTAGGTGCCTACCAAGTAGGGAAATAACTGAGAAACACCGAGCCCAACACCTATTGTCCCCAGAGTAATAATCGGGGTGACGATTGACCTAAAGAATATGGCTGTAGCAATAACCAATAAAGCTATAGTGATTGGAAGAATTAGTTCTATATCGCTAAAGGTTGCCTGCATATAATCATAGCTGATTGCATCAGAACCAGTAACTTTTACAGAGTTGATATCCTGAGGATTTTTAGCTAACTCTGAAGCGATTATGCTTCTAATTGCTAACAGGTTATCGTTGTCTGAATCATTAAATGAAACTGAAATAAGAGTCACATCATTTGCTGGGGAAACAAAAGAGGAAAGTACTGAATCTAGTTGTTCGCCAAGGTTATAGACACCTGGATTTGAAACAATGCTAGACGCTAATGTTTGTAAGTCACTAAGGGTTGCATTCTCACCCATGTTATGAATGGCGGTGATTAACTCTTCAGAGAGACCAGAGGAATTTGACACGTAACTTATTGCTAAATTCTTAAGCTCGGTGTTTGTAGAGTTGCTGTCTGCATCCAAATAATCTTGGAATGAAAATGTTGAGGCAACAGCATTAGCTAAATCTTTGTTATCACTTAGATAAACGTCAATGAATTGAGCATTTGCTAAATCAGCGGCAACAGAAGCCACGTTATTTATCCAGTTTTGAGCGGGGGAACTTGGGACTCTTGTACTCCATGCAGCATCAAAATAATCTAACAGATGAGAAGTATAATCATTATAAGAAGTTGCATCTGCATCTTCAAGGATTTCAGCTGTTTGGTCGTATGAAACTTCGTTAAATATTGAAATGAAATCTTCGCTCATTCCGTATGTTGCTGGATACCAAATAATTCTGTTAGCTAATGTTGTTAGTGAACTTTTTGAGGGATTAGTTCCTAGATTGTAGCTGGCTTCTACAAAGGCTATAGATGTGTCTGCTTGATTGGCAATGTATTCAATTGAAAAGTCTGCTAGTTGTGCGTTGTTCTCATCTTGAGTGTTGCTGAGGTAATCATCAAGTGAGAAAGCATTTGTTAAGGCCGTTGCGAACGCTTGAGCAGTTGCGTTTGAAGCAAAAGCTGTATTGATGTATTGCTGGTTTGTTATATTAGCCGCAAGCGAAGCTCGAACTGTTGGAGTCAGTGATGCTGTTGCTGGATCAAGAAATGTGTATGCCCATGTTGTATTGAAGGCATAGAGCAATTGTGAAGTGTAAACGTATGATGTTGGATCAAGTTGCAACATAGCATCTGTTTGTTGATAGGCTAATAGATTAGATTGAGTAACATCCGCAGTTGTTTGGTAAGCTTGCCCCCATGCGTTTAGATAAATCGCAGGAACACTGTAGAGGAGATTATAGGTCATTTTTGCGTTTTCAAAAAGCGCATATACTGCTTGGTTGGTTTGATTTAGTCCGGGAACAAGATTGCTATTTAAAGTCTCGTTATAGGCTGCGTCCCAAACGTTGGAGTAGATTGTTGGAACGCTGTAAAGCATGGTATATGTCAAGTTACCTCCGTTATAGGCAAGATAAATACCCTGGTTTGTTTCGTTAAGGACAGGGATTAAAACTGAGTAGATGCTGGTTATGTTTTCAATTCCAGTTATACTGGAACTGCTGTTAATCTGTGCAGATAAATCGTCGATGAAATGTTGAGTATCAATCGACGAAGCATTATCAGTTGATATGACTATTATAAGTGAATCGTTGGAAACTATTTTCTGGAATTGAGCAGCAATAATATCACTTGCTTGCGAAGATTCAAGACTACTATCGGTTGATGACTCCATAGTTAGAGAACTTACACCTGAAGCAGTCAATGCAACGGGCAATATGATTGCTAATAAAAGTATCCAAACACCAATTATCGCGAATTTGCGTTTTGTGATCAGTTGACCGAGTTTTCCAAATGCGTTAAGCTTATCATGATTCATGTAAATTTTACTTCCTGAATTCGAGGGTAGTTAAAGTTGTTTTTTTGAACCCCTTTATGGTCTGCTTGCTGTCTCTTTAAGATTGTACCGAGTATACTCGGTCCCTGCTATAAAGCACTGAAATTTCAGATTATGCTCGTTTTTAATAACCTGTTTCACTACTTCTTGCTAACTCTCTAAGAGAAAAATGAATTAAAATAATAGCGTTTGTCAATTAGAATCTCTACATACTATTCTATAAATTCAAAGTATGCCGAGTATACTCGGCTATTCAAAACAGATATATGTGGATCCGCAGACTTCTTTGATATGCGAAGACTAATTCTAGAAGTCTCACAGAAAGAATTACTGAAAGTAGGAATCGAGATACCACCATATAATAAAGTGAAGTCTTTAGATCTTCTTTATTTCCTAAGACAAGATCAACAGGAGTTTGCCGCAATTTCACAAGTCGAGTTCAAAGATTCCACCTCAAAAGTCGAGGACTTACTTGTTGGAGGATTTTTAGTTGAAGCCCAAGTGCTAGAGCATAAAAAAAACGGTGAATACATAATTTTCTTAAGGAGCGGACCTAGTTTATCCTCGGTTCTAAGTTCAATCGGTTTAGAAAGCGGGTACTTGTTTCCACCTTTGGGAGTTAGGGATGGGAAAATTAAGTTTTCTTTTCTGGGAAGCCCCGAACAGGTCAAAGCCTTCATGGAAGGTATTGATTCCATAGGAATGCATTATCGCGTGTTACTATTAACTGACTTGAATTTTTCACCTATTTCGCCTCTGAACAAATTAACTGAGAAGCAAAGGGAAGTGTTAATCACAGCCTACAAGTTGGGCTATTATGATATACCTCGAAAAATAAATTCAGAGGAGTTAGCTAAAAGAATGGGCTTAGTGGATTCGACGGTGGTTGAGCATTTACGCAAGGCAGAGCACTCTTTAGTCAAACAAATAATAGAAGAACAATAAACCTTCAAAAAAACATCCTGACTTTAAAGACTTAAAGAGCCTCTAAAAATCCTACCCTGCCCCCAAGAACAATCTGTAGGAAGTTGTTTTGATTTAGGCGCTCTACTCAACAA
>CAZXGX010000013.1:0-27435 GCA_964640475.1 uncultured Candidatus Bathyarchaeia archaeon | reverse complement strand
CAGCTGCTAAATCACAACAACTTCCAAGACTCAAAGCTAAAGATTACTTTTTAGTTGTCGTGTTTCAAATTTGTCTATACGTCTGAATAACAATTTTTCAAGTTTTATCTTGTATTTTTAAGCAAGCGGCAAAAGTGCTTATTACACAGAAGATCTTTTCAACTCTTGGTGAATTGTGCATGTGTGAATTTAATGTTATCTTAGATGGAAAAATAGTGTTTAGAGATGTAATTTACGCTAAAGTTGACGAATGTAATGTGACGGTTAGAAACATTATTGGTGAAGCTAAAGAATTTAAAAATGTTAAAATCACCGAAGTTGACGTAACTACAACTCGACTTGTTCTAGTCTCGATTAAGGCATAAAGGGTATCTATAGCCTTTTTTCTATTCTACTATTTTGTTAAAGCTGATTTTATTAAACATAAGGCTTAAACAAACAAGTATTATTATTTAATTGATAAGGAAACTAGATGAGCGGAAGGCAAAAATTCGAAGCCGACATTTTGTCGTTAATTTCCAATCTTACAAAAAATACTACAACTGTTGAAGAGAAAAAGCTCAATGTTCTAAAAGATTGGTTGATTAAACTTCATAAAGAAAATGTTGTAAAAATTAACCATTCTGTTATGGAGCTTGTCTGCGCTAAATATTTAGTTCAAAAAGAATATGATGTGCAACTGGAGTACCCGTTAAACGAGATTTTAACTTGCGACTTGTATGGCGTCAAAGGTTTAGGAAACTTGATTGTTGAGATTGAAACCGGTTTCATTCCGCCAGAAAATGCTTTAGCCCCCCTAACATACACTTCAGCTCGCCTTGCAAGCAAAATTATCCGCTACTGTAGTTTTGCGGGAAAATTTGCACTGGGCGTTCCTCCGCATTATATTCTGCCTTTTCCCCCTGTTATGGCAAAACCGCCTAGAAACCGAACTGAAGCAGAAATATCGCAGATAAAAAAGCTTGTAGATACTTTTTATCAGAAGCCTCCAGTGACAATTGAGGAAATCCGAAATGCTCGTATTCACGAAATTTACATAATAGATGTTGACCGGTTGGCAGTTCAAGAGATTGATCCTGAGGCTTATTTGAAAAGAGCAATGCAAAAAGGTATTAATTTTGAGTATATTCCTCAAGAACCAGCGGAGCAATAGCAAACTTGGCGTTCTATGTTTACATATTGAAGTGTATAGATGGTAGCTTTTACACTGGTTATACCAAAGATATTGACGCGAGGACTAAGCAGCATCAAAACGGTAAAGGTGCGAGGTACACTAAATCTCATACACCAGAAAAGCTTGCATATGTGGAATTGCATGATTCACGTGGAAAAGCTATGAAGCGTGAGAGAGAAATAAAGCGATTAAGTCACCAGCAAAAACAGGGTCTTGTGGATTCACAAGTTAAGAAATAGAAAGTTACAGTTAGTTATTTTTTTAGAACTTTTTCTAAACAAGGAAAGTAAGTGCTAAAGCAGTAAGTACTGGGATCGATACGTTATCATTAACTGGTGATGGTAAATATTCGATTATCATTGCTATGGCTGCACCAACAGCTGCAATCCAAGGGGCTACAAAAAGTGATCCGGCTAAAAAAGCAAAAATAAATCCTGCAATTGATCCTTCCCAAGTTTTTCCTTTATTGAAAGGTAAGCGCTTCCCAAGTAGTCCACCGAAAAGTGAGGCTGCGCTATCTCCAAGTGCGAACATGGCTATGGCGGCACTGCTTGCTGGGGTGGGGAAAAATAGTAGAGTGAATAATATTCCAAACGCGAAGTATAGTGGGGCAGTAGTAAAACCGTACAATTCTGATTGTGAGGCAGCGTGACGTGTAATAGCTGAGATAAGTGGTATATTACGTCCTTCTAAACGTGAAAGTTCGGAAACTAAGTATACTGCTGATAAGCCAAAGATGAAAAGGGCAACTGCTGGAACTCCAACAAAGCTTGCGATAACTGGCATTAAAAATCCTGCTGCGTGAATGCTTTCGCGGACAAAATCACTTCTTGGAGGGAAAGAACGTTTAACCTTTTTGTTGTCGATTATAGGTAGTATTCTTGATAGTTTCCCCATTACTATATGGTCTGATTTAAGACGGATTATAAAATCGGGATTGTAGCCGATTTTTTTGGTTTCATGCATAAAAAGGCAACGGTTGTTTCGATCATCAGCTACTATGATGCAATCGTTTAAGGTTAAATTTTCCAGCCTGACAATTTTGTTTAAAATTGTTAATTTCCCATTTAAAGCAATGGCGTCGCCTCTGATTTCACCAGTTAATTCTCCTTGCTCGTTTAAGTCAACGTCAATTCCAAAAGCATAATCAGCCTTAACAGAATCAGCCAACCGTTTAACGATAGCTGTGGGTAAACCTGAGCTTATTAGGGCAACTTTACAATTTCTTTCTTTAACCTGAGAAAAAAAGTCCTGCAATCGAGGTATATCCGGGATGTTTTCAAAAGTATTTAGTAATAAATCCATTTTTGTTCCTTTAATATGTTTAAAAATTTGTTTTAGTGACGCGTTCAGAGAGGTAAAGCCTATTTCATACAAGAAACCATACCATAGCACCTGCATCAATCTGATAAAGCCTAATTTTCGGCCTACTTGAAAGAGAAACAAGTTTCTTGGAATAAGAACTCCTTCAACGTCGAAAAGAATGAGTTTAGGTTTAGTTTCATCAGACATGCTTTTGCCTACTTGCCTTAGCTTTTTTGAAAGACGGTTTTAGCTGCAAATATGTTGCTTACTTTGTAATTCCAGTGGACAGCCTCCGCCACATTCTTGCAGTTGAGGGCACTCTTTGCATTTGGCTTCTACATAATTGCGGTTTCTAAGTTCGAGTGCTAATGGGTTACTCCAAATTTTCTCCCATGATTCGGTGAGGATATTACCTAAGCTTTTAAAGTAGCTTTGGCATGGGTAGACGTCACCGTTAGGTCCTATGCAAGCGTTAATCATTGCAGCTGTGCAGGATTTAACGCCTAAACCTAACTGTACAGGATTAAGTTGGCAATATTGTGTGGGTGTATACCAGAGAAATTTTAAGCCAAGTTCATGTGCCTTATCATGAACTTCAGGTAAAAGTATATTTAGCGTTTCCACGGGTAAAGCAAATTCTTGGCTGACTTTGTCAGCTTTTCCTGAGTAAATGAGGCTATTACAGCCAAAACCTTCAACGCCTAGTGATTTTATGAAGTCAATTGTTGTTAAAAAGTTGTCAGCATTGTGTTTGCTTAGTGTTGTATTAGTTGAAACGTATATTTGTGATTTTGCAGCGTTTTTTATTCCTGTAACAGTTTCAGTCCAGCTGCCAGATACTGTGGTCATGGCATCATGGATTTCTGCCTTATGAGATTCAAGTGTTACTTGAACAAAGTCCAAACCTGCTTTTTCAAGAATATCCACGTAGTTTTTGTCTTTTAATTTGCGTCCATTTGAGATTAATCCAGTGACTATACCTTTTTCTTGGGCGTAACGGAGTAATTCAGGCAAATCATCGCGTAAGGTTGGTTCGCCTCCTGTAAAGGTTATGATAAAAACGCCTATGTCGCTTAATTTGTCTATAACGTGTTTCCATTGTTTGGTTGAGAGTTCAGGGGTTTCATGTGGTCCTCCAGCATAACAATGGACACAATCATTTTGGCATCTATAAGTTAAAGCTAAATCCATACGTAAAGGTGCAGTGTATTTGTAAGTAAATGGTTCTTCTCTGTCAATTTCTAAGTAAGAAATTGGATCAATTTTTTCTGTTTTTGCTAATGTACTTATTGTGAAGACAAGTTTTTCATAGTCAGCTTTCGCTGTCTCTGTTTTAACTTTGTATAATCGCCTGATGTTGTCCAAAATTTCTTTTTCTTTCAAACCTTGCATAAAATAATAGGCGAAAGCTGTTGCAGAGTTATTTAGGTGAAGAACAGTGTTAGCGTTAATTACCATAATGCCTCGTCCAGACTGTTCAATTCTCAGTTGGAGTGACATTCCAGAAAACTCGTTGGTTCCACGGTAAGTATAGCGTCCAGATGGAATTTTATTTTTCTTTAAAAAACTCATTTAACGGGCACCTCCACCTGCGCATGCACATGCGCATGAGACACAAGCGCAGGCACAGGCACACGTGTGACATGCACAAACACAATCTGATCCTCGTCGTGCTGGTTGGTGGGACGTTTTTGGCGGTGGTGGAACAATTGAGTTAGCGAATTTTTCTAAATTGGTTACTATGTTACTTGTAGTGTTCTCAACTGCTGTTGCAATGTTGTTAGCAAATTCTGCACCTGGAATTGCTGGTGCTGGTCCAGATTGTGTTGGCACATTTACATTTGGTTGATATGTTGGATTTGGATGATATGTAGTGTATCCATACCACCACCAGAACCAGAGTGGTTCAGGTCTGAAAATGCGATCTTGGAATATGGTTTGTGTTCGTGTCTTCTGATTAGGATCAAGCATTAGCCAAAGCAATTGCTCGTTGTAAGCGTTTGAAGCTAACTCTGCAGTTCCAGCTTGCTCCACTTGTGTCCAAGCTTTAGTAACTATTTTCTTATAATATTCAATGGTTTCTTTTCGGTTGTAGCCGCTTAATTTTTTCTCAACGGTATCCCGCAAAAACGTTACTGTGTGTGCAAGTTTTTCCTCATTTAGTGCGCCATCAGTTTTGAGGGATTGTAAGAAATCTATTTCGTAGTATCGCAGGGGATTCTCTTTTGTGCCAGTTTTGTTCTCGTAGGGTGTAAGGATGCGTAGTTTAAGTGAAGGTTTAGCTCCCTCAACCCAAATTGCACGTTTCTGTAGAAGGCTGTAGAGGATTTCAGTTACTATATGTGTTGGTTTCAACTCTAGAAGGCTTGACGCTTCAACTGCTGTTAAGCCGCGTTTTATACCGAGAGTTTCCATGCTAACTTTAGGTGAGGTGTAAGTGCTTTTTCTTGCAGTATTAACAACGCCTACAATTATTATTACAGCTATTATTGCTAAGACAATTAGGGGAATAAAAGTGCTCCAATCTTCAATACCATTTGAGGTTGGTGTCGGAGTATAATTTGGTAGATATTGAGCTGGAAAAGAAACACCAATTAAATATTGCTCGTTTGCTTGTATTGTTCCAATTTGCCAATAAACAGCTGTTTTTCCTTCTACTGTTGAGGTGCTGTTCCAGAACTTGTCAGGCAACGTTTTTACGTCGCTTACTTGGACGCCCTCTGGCATAATAATTTGTACACGAACATCATTAACAGGTAATGATGATATCCATTGGGGAGCAAATTCCATGCCGTAATTGCCAGGATTTGTTGAGTCGTTTTGAATCAATCCTGCAACATTAGTTGTCAGTGTAAACCAGATGCTGTCTCCGGGTTGTAGTCGCTGATTAAAATCTACTGATGCAATATAGTTGCTTCCACTACTACCATCCCATGCTATGAGTTCATTACCATACTGATCCACTGCCTCACCGATAGTGAAGTCGCCTGTTGGTTGACCGATATCTACACCAATGATTTCTCGTCCAGATTGCAATGTGACAGTTATGTTATAGATTAAATCGACAGTGCCGTCTTGGTTGATGAAGATTTGAGCCCACTCTTTATCAAAACTGTAAACTCTGTCCTGTGCAATAACAAAACTTGCAGAGAGCGATGCAGCGGTTAAAGTAAGGATAACCGCCAAAACAAAGATGCGTTTTACCATTTTGGCTCCTCAGTAACCTCAAAAGTGGTACCACAATAAGGACATTTAACGTACGGCACACCAGAAACAATCTTTATTTCATCGGCATTAATGCCCGCATTACATTTTGGGCAGTTGATTTGAGCTGCATGCATTTTCCCCGAAAGTTCTAAGTGTTGAATTACTGTTTTAGGTTTACGCGTTACAAAGTAGATGCCCACGATTAGTGCAATTCCAATTATGAATAGGAAAACGCTTGTTATCAGTCTTGTTTGGGCTGTTTGAGAAGGAATACCTATCGCTGAAGAGGCAAGCGCAAAGATGACTGCAAAGAACAACAAAATTGCAACGGCAATGCCTCCTAATACCGCTATTATTTTCACAAAGATTTGGTGATACTCCTTAAGATTTAAACTTAACCCTTTCTACTCTGTAGTATTTCATTTTTCGATATACGTTTTTTTTTGAAATAGAAAAGAAACCGAAACTTCCCTTATAAAGAAAAAATGAGTAACAAAACTTGTCTGAAGTGATAACGATGAGAAAGAAGACCACAAATAGTAAAGATTTCCTAAAAGGCTTCGATCAAATATGGAAAAATGGGCCAGTTGTTAAATACAGTAATCCTGACGCTTGGTCTCAAGCTCCTTCGGATTCAAGGTCAAAGACTGGTCACAATTAAACAAATTAGTTTTCATTTTGTTTTATTCATTTCTTGTATCTTTAAATGAATCGCTGCTACAGTCGCGTTAACTTTTTTGTCCTCAACAACGATAATTATTTGTGAAGTGTGTGGTGCAAAAATGCCACGTTTAATATTAATTCCTGAAATTGCACCAATTGCAAGTGAAGCAACACCTGGTGAATCCTTCATTCGGTCACCAATAAGTGTGACAACTCCTAATCCATAGTCGACTTTTAGGTTTTCATCAAAACCTTTCAAGCGTTCCTCATTTCGTTTAAGGAAATTTGAATCTAAAAAGAGGAAGTCGCGGATGCGCTCGCCGGTCTCCAATGTTTCAGCGCCTAAATCTAGAAAATCGTTTCTTCGTTCCCAAATCCTCAGAGAATCTTCCAGGGAATGGCTCTTCTCATCGTTCATTGAAAGAATAGCGCAGCCTGCTTTGCCTGTTAAGCACTTAACAACTTCGTTGCCTTTAGTTTCTGATTTAATAATCGAGTATTCTTCGGGAGCTTCTATTGGAACTACAAGCAGCGGTTGACCGTATTTTCGTGCCATGGCTATGGCTGGGTTTTGAACGATCTTCATACCCATCATCGAAGCTTTGTGGGCTTCGTTGTAGGTTAATGCTTTAACATGTGTTGTTTTTTGTCCGCGTACTACTTTTGGATCTGCACTTTGCACTGGTACATCTTTATAGAGTAATGTTTCAGTATGGTAAACTTGTCTAACTAGGCAAGAAATAAAAACAGCTGTTAAATCTGAGCCGCCCCTGCCTAAAATTGTTTCTAAGCCATCTGCTGTCACCCCTAGGAAGCCGCCTAAGCAGATGATTTTTCCTCCTTCTATGGTCTCAAGTAGACTTTGAATGCGTTTTTGGCTCAGATTATAATTTGGAGTGGCGTCTTCAAAATTATCGTCTGTTATAATTGGCCAATCTTGTATGGGTAGGCTTATTGAATCTATGTTGTTACTTTTTAGAATGTAATCCATGAGTGTTGCCATTGTTAATTCGCCGCCTAAAGTTAAGATTCTTGCTTTAATGTTGCCGCTGAAACGTTTGTTGATAGACTCAAGCGCTGTTAGAGTTAATGCTTTTGAATTGGCTATGAAGCCTAGGGCTTGTTTTTTATACTTGCCCTTAACGTGAACTTTAGCTAGGTGCTCGTAAATATCAAATACAAGATCAATTGGTAGTGGTGTAGATTGCGCATAGGATTCTCCAATTCGAATTAAGGTGTCAGTGCACCCCATAGGTGCTGAAAAAACTACAACGGGTCCCAAATCGCATTTTGCTTTTAGTTCACTAATCCGTTTAATAATTATTGGAATACCTTTGCCTTCTACGTCAAGAAGGCTTCCACCGAATTTTGCAACTGAAAGTTTTTTGAAAGCGCATTCCACCTTGGTTACGATTAGCTACTGTTTTGCTTTAATAATTTTCTAGTTTTTAATGTGCGATTGATTCTGGAAAAGCTTCTTATTTTAAGAGTAGGAATTAAGCGTAACAAAATGGGGAAGATATTTGGTTAACCTGCAGTTTGACAAGCGTGAAATAGCAATCTTAGCAGTAATGCTGGGCTTGTCTTTCATAATTAGGGTAATTTTGTTTCCATTGCAAGGTTATCAGAACGATATCTCCACTTACAGTTACTGGTTTAACACAGCAGCTGATAATGGAGTGAGAACATTCTATACGGTTGTTTTACAAAATGTTGGCTGGATTGATTATCCACCGTTTAATGTTTACCTTTTCTGGAGTTTTGGGTCATTAGCGCAGTCACTTAGCATAAATATTGTGAACATTGTAAAATTGGTTCCAAATCTTTTTGATTTGGCAACAGCAGCAATAATTTTCTTGTTTGTGAGAAAACAATTAAACTTTAAATTAAGCCTTTTAACTTCAGCTATTTATGTTTTCAATCCAGCGGTAATCTTTAACGCTGCTGTTTGGGGTCAGTTTGATGCAATCTACACATTCTTCTTGGTACTCTCGCTTGTTCTAGCGCTTAAATCTAAGCCTGAACTTTCTGCAGTTACCCTGTCGATAGCGATTTTGACTAAACCTCAAGCTATAGCGTTATTGCCATTAATTGTCTTTTTGATTTTTAAGAAAAATGGTTTGAAGCGTTTCCTTTTTTCTGCTCTTGCTTTTGTTGCTACAATATTTGTTGTTATTCTTCCAATGGAATGGAGTAATCCAGTAACATTTCTTAGTGACATTTATTTTGGAGCCTACAGCGGTTATGAATACACGTCAGTTAACGCCTTCAATATGTGGGGGTTATACGGATTGTGGATTCCTGATGGAAGCTTGTACATTTTAGGTTGGGCATTGTTTGGAGCTTTTACTGTCTTTGCCCTTTTCATTTTAAACAAGCGTTGGGGTTCATCAAATACGCTGTTTGCGCTGTTTGTAGCATTTATGCTATTTTTTGCTTTTTTCATGTTGCCCACACGAATTCATGAGCGTTACTTATTTCCAGCAATTAGTATGTTGGCTTTGCTGTTTCCGTTTGTGAAGAAGACAAGGCTATTCTATGTTGTTGTCACAGGAACTTTTCTGACAAATATTTCATATGTTCTTTACTGGCTTAACTTGTACGTTAACCTTGGCTATAATTATGCTCCCAATCTTACTGGTGATCCCGTGGTTCTTGTGGTGTGTGCGGTTAATTTGATTACGTTTTTATACGCAACTTTGCTAATGTGGGATGAATATAAGGGTAGATCTTGGTTTAAAATTGACCCTTTAGCGATAGGTGAAAAAGAGCAGGAAAACAGGGTGAACCAGCGTTGAAAGTGAACTTGGGTCTTCAAATTAACAAGAAAGATATACTAACTATGGTTTTGCTTTGCATAGTTTTCTTCTCAGTTGCAGTTGTAAATTTGGGTTCGACTACTGTTCCTGTAAACGGTTGGAAAATAACTCAGGATAGAACTGTACTAGTTGATCTTGGTGAACAGGTTCATGTTCAAGCTGTTTATTTGCTTGTAAAAAACGGGTCAACTAACGTTCAAGTCTTAGCTGCTACATCAAACAGCACGATAAAAATTGAGTACCCAGTATATTATGTCTACAAAAACACAACAGTACAAGCTGAAACCAGATATGTTACCTTGAACTTTAAAGATGCAAATGTTGAAATTTTGGAAATCGCGTTAACTGATCAAAATAACCAGCAAATTTTGATTGCTTCTGTTTCTGGTGAAGGCTTTAATGATTCAAGTCTCTCAAAGCTTACCGATGAGCAAGACTTAGTTCAAGTGCCTCCAACTTACATGACTGAAACAATGTTTGATGAAATCTATTTCATAAGAACCGCTGAACAATACTTGAGCATTGAATCACCCTACGAGTGGACTCATCCGCCTCTTGGAAAACTAATTCTCTCCTTCGGCTTGGCTGTTTTCGGATTTAATCCATTTGGTTGGCGTATAATGGGTGTACTCTTCGCTATGTTGCTTATACCGTTAATGTACTTGTTAGGAAAGAAGTTGCTTGATTCATGGATTGGTGGCTTCTCAGCAGCTTTCTTGTTAACTTTTGACTTCATGCATTTTACCATGTCACGGATGGGTACAGCAGATACGTATGTGGTTTTCTTCTCAGTAGCTTCACAATTATTCTTCCTACTTTACCTTAAAGGAGTGCTGAAGAATGGTTGGAAAGCAACAAGTGTTTGGTCATTATTCTTTGCGTTTCTGTTCTTTACGTTGGGCTTCTCTACAAAATGGTTAGTGCTTTACGGTTTCCTTGGACAAATCGCTATACTCGCAGGAATCCGATTATATGAAGTAATTAAAGCAAAAACCAATCTTTCAACAAAGGTTTACGACTTCTTTGATCACCCATACTCCTACATAGTGGCTTTTGTATTGATGGCTATAGGACTTTACTTTTTGATTTACATTCCAGATATGCTTGCCGGGAGATCTTTCATCAGTGTTGTTGGGCTTCAGGGAGGAATGTACGAGTATCATTCAACGTTAACTGCGACTCACCCATTTCAGTCGTCATGGTGGAGTTGGCCTCTGATTGGTAGACCCGTTTGGTTGTATTTTACTAATTTGCCTGATGGTTTAAGGTCAACTATAACGCTTATGGGTAATCCAGCGGTCTGGTGGGTTGGTTTTGCAGCTGTTTTAGGCGTCACTGGAATCTTTCTTACAAAAACCGTAATGGCGTTCAAAAAACATGTTTTGCCAAAAATCGAGTTGCCCTTGCTCTTTATTGTTGTACTGTTCTTTTTCCAGTGGCTTCCCTATGTAGGTATCACAAGAGCATTATTCATCTATCATTTCTACGTCAGCGTTCCATTGCTTTGTTTAGCTTCAGCGTATTTCATTAACCAGGTTTGGAAATACAAGCTTGGAAAAGTGGCTGCAATAGTTTTCTTTGTAGCAGTAGTAGCATTCTTTGTACTGTTTTATCCAGCGATTTCTGGTGTTCCAACGGCAACCACGACGACTGAGAGTTTAAGATGGTTCGAGGGATGGATATTCTGAGATTGGTTGATGAAGACAAGTCAGGGCAAGTAGATGTGTCTGTGGTTCTGCCTGCTCTTAACGAGGCAGATATAATAGATGGTGCTGTTGAATCAGTAAGCCAAGCCCTCAAGTCTTATGGTTGCACTTATGAGATAATTATTGCAGAAGATGGAAGCACGGATGGCACCGACAAAAAAGCAGATTCTCTAGCAGAGAAATATTTTTTTGTTAAACATTTACATGGTGAAAAACGGCTTGGAAGAGGCAAAGCACTCAACAATTCGTTTAAACAATCAAAGGGCAAAATTTTAATCTATATGGATGTAGATTTAGCCACAGATCTTAAACATTTAGGGCAACTTATTGATGCTGTGAGTAAAGAAGGTTATCAATTAGCTACTGGTTCAAGAATGCTTTTGGATAGTAAGGTTAAACGTACCCGAACACGTGGAACGGCATCTAGAATATACAATTTTATGGTTAGAATAATTTTAGGTTCCAAAATCAAGGATCACCAGTGTGGATTTAAAGCTTTTCAAAGAGAGCCATTGATGCAGTTACTTGATGAGGTTGAAGCTAAACATTGGTTTTGGGATACTGAAATTTTAGTTAGATCTGAACGCAAAGGTTACAAAGTAAAAGAAATTCCAGTTCAATGGAGTAGTGGAAGAGAAACAAAAGTCAGGCTTCTTAAAGACTCTTTTGATATGGGCTGGCAGGTTCTTGTGCTTTGGCGGCGTCTAACGTTCTAAGTTGGCTTTTCAACTGGTTTTTCTGTTGTTTTTTCTGATTGCCTCTTAGCTAATAGTACAAAGGCTCGGGCGACCAATGATAGACCCACGATTATTATGATCCCTGTCCAGAATACAAACCATTTGTTTATTGTTGCTGCTTCAACTAAGTATGTATAAACTAGGTAGCTTGCTCCAAACCAGAACACTATATTAGCTATTGTTTCAGCTTTCCTTTTAATTGGCGAATCAAAAAGGAATCTGAGAACTAGAACTATTACTTCTACTATACCTATTGCAATCGCAAACTGGAAGGCGGCTAGAAAAAGGTCGCTGTATAGAGCTGGAGCTACTGGGGCAGGTAAATAAATCGCTGTATCAGGCACGCGAGCTAGATCTATTGAACTAAAAAAATTTATTATGTCTAAAAATAGGCTCTTTGGTAGGTGAATATAGTATATCACGCCAAGAGTAATGAATATGGTTCCAATGTAGATAGCTGAAAGTATGCTTTCTGCGTTCTTGTAACCCTTCATTTTCAAAATAGATCCTTCTGACAATCTATTTGTCGCCTACTTGAACATTTTATAAGATAAGATAAGATATACTTTTTCATTTTTTAAAAAAGTGATGTTTTAAATACTCAGACATTCTAAAAAGAAATAAGGAGAGCCGTAAGTTTATGCCGTACTGCCCAAAATGTGGTAACGAAGTTAATGAAGCTATGACCTTTTGCCCACGATGTGGAGCAGCGTTGAAGGCTGAAGCGCAATCTAAAGCGCCCTTCACTAGTTCAGCACCTACTTATCAGCGAAGAGACGAGAAATCTGAAAAGAACGAAAAAAATGAACAAAATGAAAAGAACGAGAAGCAAGAGAAGGGGGAGCATGGTTATGTCGGCTGGTTTATCGGCGGTTTAGTGCTCATAATTATTGGTCTCCTAAGTATGCCTATCATCAGGAACTCTCTTGCTGGAGCTAATGGGGCAATTTTTCTTGTCTTAATAGGTATAATTATCATTGTTGCAGCGTTTTACCTGACTAATACTGCAAAAAGACGGCATCCTCGTACTTAACTGATGACTCTGCCAAGAAATGCTTGATACAGCTTATGCTCAAGAATCGTTGAAGTATTTGCTCTTCCAAAAATACGGTAATAGTTTTTGCCTGCTGACTCAACCATGTCACCTATATCATAACGTGGAAACATGCAGGAAGAAATAATCAGTTTGCCCCATTCACCACGTTTAAGATCATGGAGCATTTTTACGCCTTTGCCTGTTGCAACCTCAAAAAAATATGAATCATAATTAGGTGTAATGTATGGTAGTTCATCTAGTTGTTGACCAAATACGCCTTCAGTGGCACTGTACATTTCAACTATTGGTACATCTCCAAAATATTTCCTTAGTATAGGACCATATTTGAATTGGATTTTGCGTACGCTTGTGCAGAAAAGCGCCTTTGGCTTCCATAAATCAGCTGGTTTTTTTCCATACTTGTGTTTTATATATCTTGCAAATCCCAGAATAACAGGGGTTACTCCCATTGTGGCAGTAACATTTTCTTTGAGTGCCTGTTCGTAAACAAGGTCAAAGCGTTTTTCCCAGTCTTTTCGGCTGATTCCAGAACCTAACTTGTCAATTTCCTCTTGTCTAGGTAGAAGACTAACTCTGTCAAACATTGGATTAAGC
This sequence comes from uncultured Candidatus Bathyarchaeia archaeon, assembly GCA_964640475.1. GTDB lineage: Archaea > Thermoproteota > Bathyarchaeia > Bathyarchaeales > Bathycorpusculaceae > Bathycorpusculum. Next base: position 14,173 of record CAZXGX010000013.1, on the reverse strand, counting down.
CGAGCGTAAGTGCCTGAACTATAGCCGTAAGTGACTTCTTTACCATTCTGATCCATTGTGTGTACGCTTGAGGGAAAATTTAAATTTAAAATAATGCCTGTAAAGACGTCAAAGTTTTGGGTTCTTAGAGCATAGTTGATTAAGCCTCTAGCGCCACAAGTGAATATCTGTTTAAGATGGGTTTGTGTTGCCGGTAGGACTTTTGACGATTTACCTGTGGAGCCGCGGGTCATTACCCACGTTTCGGCTGGTTCAGGTAGGAAGGCTTTGTAATTGCCGTTTTGGATTTGAGCAATATAGGGTAACATGCCTTGATAATTTATTATCGGCATTTTTGTTTGATAGTCTGCTATGTTACTGATTTCTTGTGTACCATGGCTTTTTCCGTAATCGGTGACTGCATACTTTTCTAGCAAATCCTTAAGCGTTTGTTCTTGGGCTTTCTGTGGATTTTCCAATGACTTGTACCATGCACCTATGATTGGTTCAAGTATGCCTAAATCGTCTGAGCTTGGATACATTTTGCCTCAAAATAGTGTCTGTTTCAATCTGCTTATATGCTTCACCATGTAATACCTATTTAGCCGTAAAATTTGCCAAATAAAGTGAAAATTCATGGAAAACGTGAAATCTACTGCTGAAAGAATTCGTAAACTTGAGGTTCAAGGCGCAAGAAACGCGGCAATAGCAGCCGTAAAAGCCTTACAAACTCTAACGCAGGAGACTAAAGCAAAAAACAAAACCCAACTCTTATTCGAGTTGTCACAAGCTCAGGAATTATTGTTTGCTACGAGAGAGACAGAACCGTTAATGAGGAACGCGATTAGATGCTTAATTGGGCAGGTAAAAAGTAGTAATAAAGAGAAGGTGTCTGAACTTAGCAAATTAATGATTTCAAGTGCTGAAGCATTCCTAAAAGACTTGGACGCTTCGAGAGAGCGAATTGCTGAGATCGGAGCCAAACGTATCCTAGATGGTATGACTGTTTTTACGCACTGCCACTCTTCTACGGTTACACGTTTAATCGCTAAAGCGAAACACAGCGGTAAAAATTTCAAAGTAATCTGTACTGAAACACGCCCAGCGTTTCAAGGTAGAATAACTGCTAAAGAAATGGTTGAGCTTGGGATAGACACCACGTTTATCGTTGATTCAGCAGCGCGAACGTTTATACCACGGGTGGATTTGGTGATTGTAGGAGCCGATGCCATAACTTCGGAAGGTAATGTGGTTAACAAGATTGGTACAGGTGGGCTTGCAGTACTGGCGCGTGAGGCACTGAAACCGTTTTACGTTGTTACGGAACTGTTAAAGTTTGACCCAGTAACCTTGCATGGCGAGCTTGAGGGTATTGAGCAGCGTAGCCCAAGTGAAGTGTGGAAGGAAGCCCCAGAAAAACTGGACGTGCGCAACCCAGCGTTTGACATGACGCCGAACCGTTACATTCACGGCTTAATCTGCGAAGAAGGCATCATCCCGCCTCAGAACGTGCTGGAAATCATACGCCGAACCTACCCATGGCTAATACAGTAATTCACGGTTTTTTGTGAGTCTTGTAAAATATCAAGAAGGCAGCGATTATTCCCAAGATTACAATAGAAGCAGCCGCTGCAGCCCACGTGAATAAGTCTTGTGTGTTTATAGTTGCTACTTGTTTGTTGATTGTGGCGTAAATGAGTGGGGCAGTAGAGCGTTGATAGACCCTCACCCAGGATATTGGTCCAGTATAGGTTATATGGGGATTGCCGTTTGAGTCTAAAACTAAAAAACCTGCTCTGCCAGGCGACGTATCGAGCTCTAAAGCCTCGGTCTCCCAGTTATAGCCCGTCCAGACAGCGTACATCAGAAAATTTTTATCTCTACCTGAGTCTGAATCATAAACCGACTTACCATAAGTTATATGCGGCAAATCATTCGAATCCAACACTGTCGAGCCAATGCTTTTTGAGTTAGTTGTAAAGCCAGAGATGACTATGCTCACATTTGAAGCTGCCTCTTTTGTATCCCAATCATGCCCATCCCAACTATAATACAACAAATTGTGAAGAGGCGGAGATTCTCCTGGATTAGTGATTCTTGATAAGATAAAGTGCGGTTGACCATGTGAATCCAAGGCGACGTTTCCTATGCCTGATATAGGCAAAGGGGAAGGCACTGTTTGAATGTTCCAGCCAGAATCGTCTCCGACTGCCATTTTGACTATATACTTGTCCGTGTTTTCTGACATGTAACCATACAAAATATTCGTGGTATTATCTTGGTTGATGGCTATGGATAGCGGGAATGGAACAGCAGGCGCATCCAGCGTATCGATTGTTTGAATACTCCAATCTGCCCCTGCCCATTCTGCATACTTTACGGTTTTGCCATTATCATAGGCTAAATGAGGATTACCAAGTGCATCTAAAGCAAACGTTCCAAAAAGCCCATTAAAATCCGGGGTTACTGTTTTCAGCGACCATTTTGAACCCGTCCAGAAAGCGTAAGTAAAACCAGACCAGCCATTATACAAGATGTGAGGATTATCATTAGCGTCAAGCAAAATGTCAAAAGCTAAACCTACATCTAAGGTTTGAGTACTCCAGCCAGACTGGTTCCAGCTTGCATAAGTCACAAAAGTAGTGCCTGAAACATATTTCGTATACGCTAAATGGGGATTTCCCTTTGAGTCAACAGCCACTGGGTAACTGCCAAGACTTGCACCATAGCTTTGAGACTCAACAACTTTAACGTTCCAAACTGAAGAGTCTCGCGCCTCTGGCTCTGGAGCTGGGTTGATTGTGAAAGACACATTGGCTATAGTAGTGCTGTGAAACGTCCAGTATCTGCTAAAGTCTGTGAGGGCTCCTCCACCATTAACGGTAACTTCTATCTGTTGCGGTCCAATAGGCACGTCTGTTAAGTCTACCGCGCAAAACAAGATTTGCTTGAGATTTTTATTAAATGCGTCTTGAGGTGGAATGCTGCGCTCATAAACTATTACAGGTTTGGTTAGCCAGCTTGCCTTGTAGGAAACAGAGTTCAAAGAAACCCCCAAGGTTTGTAAGCTTTCTGGAAAACTAATCTCTGTATAGAAACCAACATTGAAAAATCCCAAGTCATACAGGACATCGTCGTCACTTATCGAGAAGATAACCGACGGATAAGACACAGGAGCGTCTCCGTCGTATTCTCCAGCATAGCTTAAGCTTAACGCCTCAGCTCTCTGCATTAGTAGAGGCGCTGTGCTTATGGTTAAGATGAAAACAAGCAGTAAAGTGATGCTTTTGCTCATATTTCATCAGTTTTACTGGCTTTTTTTATCATTTAAGTTTTCGCTATATGAGCGGATTTTTTGTTTTTTGTGGTTTTTTTGCAGAAAAATCCCTTAGGGGGGAGGGTGCTATTGATGCTTTTTCAAGCCATTAGCATTGGGTTAGTTACTTTTCTGTTTTTACGTCCACTTACTATCAGAATCGTTCCTGGAAGGGCAGTAAATAACAGTGCAATTGCGCCAGGTATCAGCCTGCTAATAGTTGTTTGTGTTTCTTTTAACTGGAAGTTTACTGTTGCTTGCTGGCTACCCGTATTCTGGACAATATATTCATAGGAGTAGTCCCCGTTCGCTGGAAGATTAAACGTGTATGTGTCGTCGACAGTTGTGCTGATTACTTGGTGAATATCTTTAGGGTCATTTGAATTAACAGTGCAGTTTACCATTTTCCCGTTATGCCACCAAGTTACCACTTTCTGGTCTTCACTGATGACTTTAAACTCCACATTTTCGCCTTCAACAATTATTTGACCCTCAAAGGAGTGCATATTGTAAAAAGGATCTGAAGAAAAGTGTCCGCCTGATGTTGACACCTCACCGCTTTTCTGGTTAGGCGCCAAGACATAAGAGTCACTATGAATTTCTCGCGTCTGCTGCACAGCCATAATCGATACCAGCAGTGCAAATAAGCCGATAAGTAACAAAGTTGACCCCGCAACAGTTTTTGCTTTGCTTTTTCGGCTATATTTGTTAGTGACGATTTTTAGGTGGCTTGGTATGTAGGGGTCTTGTGGAAGCCAGCCATGTGTAGGAATTTGAATGTGGAGTTTCATTGTTTTACACTTTCCATTTGGTTTTTAGATTTTGCATTGTTTCTCAATTTAATTACTAAATTCAACGTTAACCCAACTGCTACAACAACCGCGCCAACAGCAATTAACGTGCATGACAACAAGTATTTGTCTGCTTCACGGTTTTGAGGATTGTTTGATTGAAACATTAAGCCGATTCCGATACCGCTACGTTCCGAACCATTGTTAGTTAAGTAGATTTTGTATTCGCCTCTTGTATCGAAATTAATTGGGAAGATGGCAGGCGTTACTATGTCCTGTTCGAGCAGCGTCTGACCGGCTGGATCAACGACTTTCAAATGAACAGGCAAAACTACATAATCAGGAAGAAATTCAGACAATGTGCTGCTCCTTCCTGGTGGTATGTTGTATCCTATTGTCAGGTTGCCTTGACTTACAGGCGCCATAAACAGGACTTTACACGATGTCTCGCCTGGGTCAACCTCACCATTGACGGAATTATGAGCCAGAATCACATGGGATGAGGCAGCGTTAAGCATTAGGACTAAACCGATGATGAGGCAGACAAGTCCTAAACGGGTTATATTTATTCTCGTATTTCAAACCTCCTAGTAAAATAAAGATACATTGGTATCATAAGCGCTAAAACATACACCAGAGCAATAGCCAAGAATCCAATGGCAGGCATGGAAGTTTCAAGCGTATTCTCCGCCAAACCTACCGCCCTCATAGAATCTGCGCCCAACAACTTACCCAGCCCCAATAGCGATGCCTTGAAAGGAGTAACTGCAATATAATTCGCTAATGACCCTATTGTTTCAGCCCTTAGAGTAGTTATAAAGTACATTAGAAAACCAATCATCATCGTCGCAAGGACTGTAGGAATGGTCCGTTTGACCGTTAACGCAATTGATGTGGCTAAACCGCCAAAGAAAAACACCGATAAAAACGTGGTTAACAATGCAGTTGCCCCTACTTGAAGCAGCAAAGAAACAGTGGCTCCACCTAAACTGTAATTAAGGGTTATCATAAACATGGTTACACCCCAAGTTAGCAGTGTTAAAGGAACCGTTACAGCAACAAATTTTACGATAAACACTGTTGAACGCGACAATGGTGAAGACAGAAGTGTCTGCATTAAACCCTGCTCGTAATCTCTGGCAAACGACAACGCAACTAGTATGCCGCAAAATAGGCCAATGGGTAGTAACTGTGCGCTCATTGTGTCGTAGACTGAGTCTACTACCAACCCATTAAAAATGGCTTGAGCCTCACTTTGACTTGTGATTTCTTGTAGTGCATAAATCGTTGTAACCGCAATAAAAGCCAAAAAGCCCACAACCAATTCAAGAACGGGAAAACCCCAAACCCGCCTAACTTCAGTCTTAAGCAAAACCAACTTTGCACCTTTTGAACCCATGTTTAGGCCTCCTCAACCGCCAGTTTGAACAAGGAATCCAAATCCTTACCACCCGTTTTGACTTCTTCAAGAGAAACATGCGCCTCAGAGGCAAGCGATGGAAGCCGCTGCTTGAAGGCACTAGCGTCTTTTGTGTCAACAATTAATGTGCCGTTGTTTAGAGTTACTGCTTTTACGCATGCCTCTTTTTTCAGCAGTTCAAACAGCGGTGCAATTGGTTGAACCTTAATCGCAAATGTCTGAGGAGAAATTTCTCTTAGCAATTCGGTAAGTAACCCTTGCCTTACGGCTCGGCCTTTATTCATCAAAACGATGTGTTCACAAACCTTTTCCAGTTCAGGCAAAATGTGACTTGAAATCAGAAAAGAATACCCCTCTTTTTTAAGTTCATTAACTATCCTAATTACGTGTTCTCTGCCTAACGGGTCTAAATTTGAAGTGGGCTCATCGAGAATCACAAGGTCAGGTTTGCCCAAAAGGGCGTTTGCTAAGCCTATTCTTTGTTTCATGCCTGCCGAGTAGGTACCTATGCGCTTGTTTTGTGCTTCACCGTCAAGTTCGACAAGTTTAAGCACTTCTTTGCTTTCCGCCGTCGGGTCGAGAACGCCTTTTATTTTTGCCATAAACTTTAGGTGTTCAAACCCTGACAGGTGTTCGTAAAAGGCTATTTTTTCGTAGAGTACGCCGATTCGGCAACGAACTTCCTGTGACTGGCTCCAACAGTTGAACCCAAACATTTCTGCCTGTCCAGTGTTCGCTTTAATCAAGCCCAAAAGCAATTTGATTGTTGTTGTTTTGCCTGCGCCGTTTGGACCGATTAAACCGTTGACACCCTTGTACAGCTTACAGTTGAGTCCATCCAAGGCTTTATGGCTGCCAAAAGTTTTGGTTACGCCTTCAAAGCTGCCTAAAACGTTTGTTTGAGTAGTCATTGTTGGTCACCTAGTCCTGCGTCTGGCATCAGTTTAGAAAATACTTTGCTTGCCAATTTGGCTGGATGCATTTTTTCTGCGTCTTCAATATCTATGCTGTGTTCTTTGGCGATATCTAGCAGGTATAGTCGTGTTTGGCGTAGGAAGTCTTCGTTTGTGACTTCTTCAGCGTTGTTGTGCCAGTACCAGACTTTTATGCCGTAGTTGGTGCTGTAGGTGAGGATTGCTTTTCGTTTCAATGCGGGGTGGTAGCCTAAGAGTAAGCCTTGTTGGGCGTACAGTTTGGTTACTTGAAAGTCGTTTGCTTGGGCTATATCCAGCAGGGTTGTGGAGAGTTTTGCTTCGGCGGAAAGTTTGGTTTGGTTTACAAATTGGCGGGTAGTGTGTAATTTTTCGGCTATTGTTGTGATTGTTAAACCTTTAGTTATCATTTGCCAAACTATTTTTTGGGTTTGGCTTAATGGTGAAGTTATGGTGAAGGTTTGTCTCATGGTTGACGCCTGCATATTTGTCTTGTAAACACATTAATGTTTACTTATGTTTAAAAATGTTGTGCAAACAAGCACACCGAACCAAAAACACTAAAGAGGATAGGCACTATTGACGTAAAATCAAACCAAAAACATACAAAAAAGAGCTTACCCAAAAAAGGAAAACATAGTTGCTTTAGGCTTCCCAAGTGTCTAAAGCCGACTGCAACTCTTTATGAGTCTTAGCGTATTCTTCAAGTGTTTTTCCTTCCAAGGTTGCATCAACTGCTTGGCGCATTGCTTTTGCTCCTGCAATAGTTCCCTGAGGGTTGCCATGGATTCCGCCGCCTGCCTGAAGAACCACATCATTTCCGAAGGTTTTCAGTAGTGCTGGTACAAGTCTTGGGTGTAAGCCTCCGCTGGCAACAGGCAAAACAGTTTTTAGATCACCCATCTCTTTTTTGCAGGTTTCAATGTTCTCTATAACTTCCTCTTGGGTTTCTGACATTTTTCCAACTACTGTGCCAACGTGCAGTTGATCTACGCCGATGACTCTGGCAACGGTTGCGATGGGCTTCATGGCTATGCCGTGCACTGGATTCTTGGTGAAAGCTGCATGTCCTGCGCGATGGGCGTGAATAACTAGTTTGAAGTTTTGGTCTCTTAGAGTTTGCAATGCGGACCAACCGCAGGTTAGAATGTCAACCATGACGTATTCGCCGCCTTGATCTTCAACGGCTTGTGCGCGTTCAATCATAAAGTCGGTTTCAGCGGTGATGTTTATCATGTAGACTTTGCGTTCACCTGTTCCCTTCTCGGCTTGATCTCGGCTCTCTAAGGTTTTTATTAACCTTTCCTCGAACGGGTTGAAGGTTTGACTGCTCAAGTTCTCGTCATCTTTAACAACGTCGCAGCCGCCTACCCACGCGTCAAAGGCAACCTTAGCGTGATCAACAGTTTTCAAACCAAGTTTAGGCTTAATAATTGTGCCTACAAGAGGGCGTTTTGAAACTTTAAGTAGCTTGCGGATTCCACTGATGCCGTAAGCTGGACCCTGAAAGCTGTCGAGAAGTTCTTTTGGAAACTGTATATCTAGTAAACGCAGGTTTTTGAGTGCTTTTAATCCAAACACGTTGCCTGCTACGCTGCTTAGAATGTTTGGCATGTTGCCTTCTTCAAAAAGCTCAATTGGGTAAGCAATTTTGGCTACATTGCCTTGTAGGCTAAAAACGTGTGCCGCCAAACTGGAAATGTACGGCTTAACTGTTGTGAGTTCAGTCCATGTGCCAATTGAGCTTTCAGCGGCGATGCCTCCTGCTGCTTCTTTTAGGCTTATGCCTTCAGGTTCAAGGCTAAAGGTGCAGATTAAATCGGTTTCTTTTGGTTTGTAAGTTGGATCTACAAAGTCTACATACTTCAAAACAGTCCACTCTCGTTGCTGAATTGAAAGCGCTTTTCCTTAAAATCTTTAACTATTGCTTGATTTATCATATAGCAGGGTCATTATGGAGCTAATCGTTGAGATCCTCAACATTACCACTGGTGGAAACAGAATTGCCATAATAAGTGAACAAACCGCCAACCTGCTTGGTATTAACAGTTCAGACAGAATCCACTTAACCTACGGCAACAAAGAAGCAATCGCCATAGCCAATATTGGTGCAAATTTTCCGATGAACCGAATTGGATTATATGATGAAATAGCTTTTGCTTTAGGTGTAAAAGAGGATGAGAAAGTTTCAGTTAGACTTGCTCCATTGCCTGAATCATTAATTAATGTTCGCGCTAAACTGCGTGGGGAACGCCTACGTGAAAAAGACATAATCGGAATTGTAACTGATGTCGTTGAGCGACATTTAAGCTCAGTAGAAATTGCAGCGTTTCTTACTGCTCTTAAGATTTATGGCTTGCGTACAAGTGAAGTGGAAGCTCTCTCAAGAGCTATGGTGGCAACTGGGAAATCACTTGATTTTGGTCCCGGGCCTATTCTTGATAAACACAGTGTCGGTGGAATACCGGGAGATAAAACAAGCATGCTTGTCGTGCCAATTGTTGCTGCCGCAGGATATACCATTCCAAAAACATCGTCCCGAGCTATTACTTCACCAGCTGGAACCGCTGATCGTGTAGAAACCCTTTGTCCAGTGAATCTGTCACTTGCAGAAATCAAAGATGTCGTTGCTAAGACAAATGGTTGCCTTGTTTGGGGTGGCTCATTAGAGTTGGCTCCAGCAGATGACCTGTTTATTCAAGTAGAGTATCCTTTAGGTATTGACCCGTTACTTTTACCCTCTATTCTTAGCAAGAAAAAAGCTATCGGTGCAACACATGTTGCCATTGATATTCCAACAGGAGTTGGTGCAAAAATAAAAACGCGTTCTGAGGCTTACACTTTGGCTTCAGATTTTGTTGACTTAGGTAAACGTCTTGGACTTAACATTCAATGCGCCTTAACCTTTGGTGATCAACCATTAGGCTTCGGAATGGGACCCGCTTTAGAAGCAAAAGAAGCTTTAATGACTCTCATGGGTAATGGTCCACCTGACTTACGTGAAAAAGCTGTGAGTCTAGCGGGTATGCTTTTTGAAATGGTGGGCGCCGAAAATGGTCGTGCCATGGCTGAGAACATTCTTGATTCAGGCAAAGCAGAACGTAAAATGCGTGAAATAATTGCGGCTCAAGGTGGAAATCCCGAGATTCAACCAAATAATTTGCCGGTAGGAAAATACTGTGATGTTGTGCGCTCAGATAAAGCTGGAAAAGTCCTTTGGCTTAGCACAGATGATCTTGTTAGGATTGCCCGTGTTGCGGGAACACCTAAAGAGAAGGGGGCAGGTGTATTTTTGCGTGCAAAACTTGGCGATACAGTGCGAAAAGATGGTGTCTTGTTTGAAATTTATGCTGAGCGAAGCAGCAAGTTGGCAGCAGCTTTAAAGTTAGCTAAGGAGTTGTCACCGATTGTGTTAAGTAAGAAGCCTGAGGAAAGAATGATTTTAGATCAGGTACCTGAGAAGGTGTCGCGAGAAAAACCCTTTAGTCTTGATAGATAGAAAAATAGCTTTAGCAGTTTTGCTATTGCCTTTTTATCTTGTTAATGCTCCGCCTATTAATCCGCCAATGGCTGCGATTACTGCTCCGATGCTGCCTAGTATTAAGACTAATATGCCAATTGCAATTCCTGCTATGCTTCCGAATAATGCGCCAAAGAAACCAAAGTTTATTCCGCCAGCAAATATGGTGCCAAGGAAGGCTAGAATTGTAAGTATAATGCAGTTGGCGATTCCTGCAAGGAAGCCTGCGATTGCACCTTTAAGTACGCTTTTAGCTACAACTCCAGCGATGAAACCGCCGATGAATCCGCCAAATATGTGACCAATTCCTGGAAAAAGCCAAGCTAAAGCAATTATAACAATGAAACCGACAAGTGCTCCTAGAAGGGTATTATTCAAATTTTTTCACCAGATTAAAGTTTATTAAATAAAAAATGGAGATAAACCTTTTTGTTTTATCTAGAACGGGTATTGCGTACTTTGGGTTCTAGTAGTGTCCAGAGCCATTCAGTGAATTCTTGCAGATTCTTGGTTTGAATGTACACTTCGCCTGGTCCAGTGATTTGGGTTACTAATCCTTCACCGCTAAGGAAGGTTTCTTTTAGTCCACCTAAGCGTGTGACTTTGTAACTGCATGTGTCGCTGAAACCGACTAAGTGGAAGTTGTCAACAATTATTGTTTGTCCAGCTTGCAAGGTGTGAACGTCGAGGGCTCCGAAGGTGTTTATGAATAGGGGTCCGTTACCGTTGGCTTTTAGCATGAATAATCCTTGTCCGAATAAGCCTTTGGTGAAGCCTTCCCATTTCACGTCTAAGTTAATTTCTGGCGTTGAGGCAATGTATGCAGATTTCTGAATAATGTACCCTCTTCCAGGTGTAATATCAAGTCTTTCTATGTCCCCGACTGGTGCAGCTACAAAAGCGGCCTTTCCAGGTCCTGATGCTGCAGTAAAATCGTTTACCCAAAAGGATTGCCCGCCAATAATTTTTAAACCTAAACTGCCAAGCAAGCTTTTTTCACGTTTGCGTGTGTGCACTTCAATTGTTGGATCCATGTAGGTTAATGCGCCTGATTCTGCTGTGATGGTTTCGCCTTGGTTTAAGCTAACGACAAGCAGGGCGTATGATGGTTTATATTTAATTTCGAACTCCACACATTTTTCCTCTTTTTCTATTTGCGTTTATTGTCCTAGCTTAAGAATTTATTGATAATTTTTCTTTATCAAATCATCAAAGATATGTGTTAATCTATTACTGAATAGTTTTAGTTTTAAGTGTTTTTATATGTTAGGTATTGAATAGGCTTAAGAAGTCTAAATGCTGATACTTTATTTATTCAGGGTTGTTGTGCATTGGCAGTTTTTGTTATAAAAGCTGATGGATCTAAACAGTTATTTGATAGAGAAAAAGTTGTTAGAACTTGTTTAAGACTGGGTGCAGATAGTCAAGTTGCTTATGCGATTGCTGAAAAAGTTGAAAGAAGACTCTATGATGGCATATCTACACGTGAGATTCTTGGGATGATTTTTAGGTTTATGCGTAGACATCAGCCTGGTGTGCGGTATATTTTTGATTTGAAAAAAGGCTTAAGCTTGATGAGTTCCAAACCTGAGTTTGAATTGTTTGTTCAGGTTTTATTGGCAAATAACGGCTTCCAAGTTGAACCTAACCGTATTTTGAAGGGGTCCTGTGTGGAGCATGAAGTTGATGGGATAGCAAGAAAAAATGGTGTAACATACTTTGTTGAGGCGAAACATCATTTTAGTTATCATGCCTTAACTGGGCTTGATGAAAGTCGCATAGCCCGCGCTATTCTAGAAGATGTTTCTGAACAATATGCAAACGATGGTAACTTGAAAATTGATCGCGCTATGATAGTTACTAATACTCGTTATTCAACACATGCAATTCAGTATGGTCAATGCAGAAATCTTCTGCAGATAGGTTGGAGTTTTCCTGAAGATGCTGGATTACAAAAGATGATTGAAGCCAAGAGGCTGTATCCACTGAGTTGTCTGAGAGGGTTGAGAGATAATTTGAGATTGCGGCTGGTTAATTCTGGGATTGTGCTCATTAAACAATTACTTGAACAAGATCCAGTGGAGCTTGGTAAAAAATCTGGGTTATCGCAAGAGGTACTTGGCGAAATTATCGAAAAAGCTAGATCTAGTACAAACGCACTGAGATATTCATAGAATGTAACTTGCACTATACCGCTCATTTAATGTTAAGAAGTTTAATATTGAGAGTTACAGAGTCTTGAAGGTAGAAGGATTATACCTTTGCTGCTAGAACCGTTTGTCTTAAGCCTCCTTGCAGGGTTAGCTACAGGATTTGGCGGATTAATTGTTCTTTCTCTAAGGAAGATCAGCGACAGAACTGTGAGCTTGCTGATGGGTTTAGCTTCTGGTGTAATGCTGATGGTTGCTTTTAATAATCTCTTCTTTGAAGCGGAAAAATTGCTTGATCACATTGAATTAATCACTTTTTTCTCGGTTGGAGCTGTTGTGATGATGGTTTTAGATTTGTTGGTTCCGCATATTGAACCTACAAGAAGAAAGGATACTGATCAAAACATGCGAATGCATCGTTCAGGTGTACTCATTGCCTTAGGTGTAACGTTGCATAATCTGCCTGAGGGCTTTGTTGTTGCGGCAGGCTACATTTTTGATCCTTCGTTAGGACTAATTATTGCGGCTGCGATAGTGCTTCATAATATTCCTGAGGGTATTGCTACTGCAATTCCGCTTTCAGAGTCAGGAACTAAACGATGGAAGACAGCAGTGATAACTTTCTTGTCGGGTATGGCTGAGCCTGTTGGAGCACTCGTTGGTGCAGGGATTTTATCTTTTTTTGCTCCACGTATCTTAATTGGGTATTCTCTTGTTTTTGCGGCAGGTGTAATGACGTATATAACAGCGGATGAATTGATACCTGTAGCTCATGAATATGGGTTTAAACACACAGTTTCTGTTGGTTTGTTGCTGGGAATAATATTTGCCTTAATTATCGATCTTGTACTCGGATAATGCCACGTTAGAGAGCCAAATTTTTTAGTCGTGCTTTTTTATGAAGCAACTGGACAGAGCACGCTAAAACTGGATTTTTTAGTAGGTACTTCAAGTTTTAGTTGTCTCATTAAGGCTTTGTATCTGTTTCTAATAGTAACTTCAGTAACTCCAGCTGCATCTGCAATGTCTTTTTGTGTTATTCCCTCGTTGTTCTGAAGGCAAGCGATGTATAATGACGCTGCAGCCAGACCCATTGGGTCTTTTCCTGCGGCAAACCGTTTCAGTTTAGCCTCCCTAAGTATTGCTATTGCTGCTCCCTGTGCTTTACCTGAAATATCGTTTTTTTGTGCAATTTTTGAAACATACGTTAACGAGTCAGCAACTTGAATGTGAACTTCAAGCTCTTTTATTATTAACCTGTAACAGCGTGCAACATCTTTTTTGTCAACAAGACTTGTCTCAGAGATTTCACGAAGGGTTCGGGGTGTTCCGTTTCCGCGGCATGCAGCATATAGTGAAGCTGCGGTAATAGCGTTGATTGATCTTCCTCGAACTAAGCCTTTTTCTAATGCTTTACGATAAATAAGAGCGGCTCTTTCTTTGATTGCTGGTGAAAGGTTTGTTTTACTTGTTAAACGGTCAAGTTCACTCATGGCTTGAGCAAGGTTTCGATCAATAGATGAATGTACTCTGCTGCGTATTTGCCATTTTCTTAGACGCCACATTTGAATTTTAGTTGAAACCGAGAGTTTTCTTCCGTATGCGTCTCTGTCAATTTGGCTAATAGTTGTAGACAATCCCTTGTCATGTACAGAGTAGGATGTTGGTGAACCAACACGGCTTCGTGACGCTTTTTCTTGCAGGGTAAACGCTCGCCATTCAGGTCCCTTATCTAACATTTGCTGATAAATCACAAGCCCGCAGTCAGTGCATATTGTTTCGCCTGTGTCGTAATCGTGAATTAGATTATTACTTTTGCATTCTGGGCAATTTTCTGCTAAGGGCAGATTAGTTTTAGGGACTTCTTTTGTTACAATCATTTTTTATTCTCCTATTTTGCCCAGAATCGTCACTAAATCAATAATCCGTTAGGATTTTAGAAAAAGTGTTATGCGATTTGCGCAATCAAATTATGCTGTTGTTAATGATATAAGGGTTTGCTGTTTAATTTGTTAATGTTTCCTTGAAACTTGCAAGTTAAACGTTGATAGCGACTAAATAGGCA
>CAZXGX010000012.1:26005-28142 GCA_964640475.1 uncultured Candidatus Bathyarchaeia archaeon | reverse complement strand
TCCTAATTACTCGGAAAGACGAACCGTTTGGGATTTTTACTGAACGAGACCTGCTTACAAATTTCTTAGCTGAAGGTAAAGCGTTGTTTACAGAGATAGGACCTGAATGTTCACATCCTCTAATCGTTATTCCTGCTGGCACAAGTATTCACAGAACCGCAGCCGCAATGGCATTAAAACACATTAGACGATTGCCAGTTATTAGAGACGAAAAGATTGTTGGCATTATTACAGCACGCGACCTTGTCGAGGCTTATGCAAAATAGTCTCCCTCTTTTTTTGGTACATACCCCTAAAAGGCGCCTTCTTCACGGGCAAGAAGACTCTTTCCAAATAAACAAAGCTGAATTTTTTTAAAAACTGTAGAAACGATTTTGTTTTTAATTAGTTAGCCAAGATTAACAAGCGCTTTAAACAAATTGACTATACAATTCTCAAGGTATCTCAAGGCTGATGATATGCTTTGTCTAAAGAAACAGACAGTCTTATCAATGTATTACATGTTGATGACGATTCATCAGTTTTAGAAACTTCAAAGCTGATCCTCACCGATATGGACAATACCATCGTGATTGATTCTGCAAGCAGCGTTGACAAAGCCCTAGAAATGATTCAAGCAAAAGTTTACGATGTTATTATTTCTGATTATGAGATGCCCCTAAAAAATGGATTAGACTTTCTTAAAATTCTTAGAGAAAAAAATAGTCAGACTTCATTCATTTTATTCACCGGAAAAGGCAAAGAAGAAGTAGCTATTGAAGCTCTAAATTTGGGTGCAGACCGCTATATCAATAAACAAGGCGATCCAGAAACAATCTACAAAGAGTTAACCCTAAGCATCCATCAATTGCATGAAAAAGCCAGAGCAAAAAGCCTGCTGTTAGAAAACAAAGGATTACTCATTGATAATATGCCTGATGCCATTATCATCAGCGATTTTAAAGGCAACTTCTTAGATGGAAACAAACACTTACAGGAATTAATAGGTTATAAAAAAGAAGAATTAATCGGCAGAAACATACAACAAATGGAGATTGCATCACAAGAATCCAAATCAGTCATCATGAAACAAATAACTGAAGCTTCACTAGGAAAAACAATCGCACCCACAGAACATGTTTTTAAAGGAAAAAATGGAAACGACGTTTTCGCAGAGTTATCGGTTTTTCCAGTCAATCGCGGCGATGAAGCAGTCATAATGTTTATTGCTAGAGATATTACTGAATACAAAAAGGCTAAAGCAGAATTACAGCAGAAATGCGAGATACTTGAAAGTGTAACAAAAAGTACTGATTCAGGCTTAGGAGTAATTAGCAGAAACTATGATGTTCTATGGATAAATTCAACACTTCAACCAGTAATGCAAAAAAATGGTGGCCCAAACAAGAAATGCTACCAAATATTTAACAATTTAAATTCAATATGCCCTGATTGTGGTATAAAGAAAGTCTTTGAGCAAAACCTGCCTCTCGCAGTACGTGAATATGACTATAAAATAGAAGAAAATGCACCGACACAGTGGGTTGAACTTAGATCCACTCCTTTGAAAGACAAAGACGGCGTTGTTATTGCAGGATTAGAACTTGCAGTCCCCATTACTGAACGCAAGAAAGTACAGAAAGCTTTGAAAGAAAGTGAAGAACGCTACCGCATGATTGCACAGAACATGCAGGATGTAGTTTTTCTTATAGACACCAATACCATTTTTACTTATGTATCTCCTTCAATGAGCGCTTTTGGATATAGCCCTGATGAACTAATTGGAAAAAACGTTCAAGAGTTCATTAACCTAGAAGATCTAGCCAAATTTGCCCACACCTTTCCAAAATTACTCAAAGGAGAAGAAATACCACCTTTTGAAGCCCGCGTACTAGCTAAAGATAAAACCTATAAGTGGGTTGAATGTACCGCGAAAGCAATTAAAGACGCAACAGGAGAACTCAAACTAATTGTTATTAGTCGAAATATCGAAAAACGCAAAGAAGCTGAACAGAAACTTGCTGTTGTTAACGAGAAACTGCAGGTAGTTGGCAAGTTGACTAGGCATGATGTCCGCAACAAGCTAACGAGCGTAAGTGCTATGACATATTTGCTGAAAAAGAAGTTCGATAAAGACCCTGAAGTAGACAAATACTCG
>CAZXGX010000012.1:0-25905 GCA_964640475.1 uncultured Candidatus Bathyarchaeia archaeon | reverse complement strand
TAGGAGTGTCAGCGGAGAATAAGCTTAAGCTTTTTAGTGAAGGCTTCAGCACTGGAGATGGAACAGGTCTAGGTTTGTCAATGATTAAAAAGATAATGGAAGTTTACAAGTGGTCAATACGAGAAATTGGCGTTCCCAATGAAGGCATAAAGTTCGAAATAACAATCCCAAAACAAAAAAATATTGAACTCCAAATATCAGCAGCACCTTGCATAACTAATGAAGAGTTACTTTCTCAATGACAAGCATCTAGAATTGCTTTAGAACACATAACCCGAAATTAACAATGATCCCTAATTTATGAAATCAGACAATATGTTGTATACAATACTCAGAAAAGCGGAAAAGCAAATGCGACGGAGACATCTTACGATTGGAGCGACGGGTAATATAATTTAGATAGCTTAGTGCTCTGATAATTTTCATGGGTATTTGACTTTTTGAGATCATAAATCTGAAACGCTGTGTTGGTTTAGAAATCCATCTATCATGAAACGCAAGGTGTGTCATGAAATCAATCTGTTTAATCTCAGGCTTATTAAAAAGTTCACGAACTACAATATTATTGAGAAAAATGCCTGGATAATATTTTCTATAATTTTGATTAAATGAAGTTTTGCTCATGAATGCCGTACCTTTATATTCAAACCATAAACTGTATGCAATGTTTTTTCCATTGATCTCAAGAAAAGCTACGTGCCAAGTG
Organism: uncultured Candidatus Bathyarchaeia archaeon; assembly: GCA_964640475.1. Taxonomy (GTDB): domain Archaea; phylum Thermoproteota; class Bathyarchaeia; order Bathyarchaeales; family Bathycorpusculaceae; genus Bathycorpusculum. The sequence continues at coordinate 25,199 of CAZXGX010000012.1, read as the reverse complement.
ACCCCCGATTCACGTGACGTATCTAAAGCACCATTCCAAATGTTGCAAAGACTCGGATCAATTGATAATTTTTTTTGGTTTCTCCATTCAGCCTTCCAGCTTGATTGCTCTATTTCCAAAATACAATTGAATATTTCGTCTTTTCTAGATGGTTCTTGATTTATAATCTCTGCTTTCCAATTCGCCTCTGATTTCAACTTTTCTTCAATTTTTCTAAAGAATTTAGTAAACCGTCGACCTTTTCCATTCTCATATTCCCTCCAGGATTTGTTAACAGGAATAACAGCATGGTCTATTCCATAGCTTGTCCTGTCAAAAAGCTTCGATTTTTTGCAGACATCTTTAAAAACAGTTAAATTGGGGGTTTTTGTCGGTAATGAAATGTCGATGATATTACATCCTGCATTTGAAAAAAGAAAATCAATCACTGAATTCAGGAAACTCGTACGGTATTCTTCTTCAACTATAAAATCATGTTCATACCATCCGTAAGCTGCAAATTTAGCAATTTTTAATACTCTTCCTTTAACGATAATTGGAGGAGAAATCCCTACAATTCGGTCCTTCGTATAGTATGCAAGACAAAAAGGCTTCACACCTAAATCAACATATGAAGGCCAGAACTTTTCAATAAAACTATTTAATAGAAAAGGACTTTGACTGTAATTGTTCACTAATTCATTCCAATACGTTTTAAGTTGAACAAGTTCTTTTTGGGTTGAAATTACATGGATGCCTTCACTGTAATTGTTCACTAATTCATTCCAATGCGCTTTCAATTGAACAAGTTCTTTTTGGGTTGAAATTACATTAAGAGCCAAATCCATATTCTATCAACACATCAGCAGGTTCGAAACATGGATTGCAATTGGTATTCACGCCTTATCAGTGTTGTTTAGTAATACTCCATATTTAACTTATAGAAAGACATCACTCCCTTTTCAGATTTCTTTATAATGAAGTAAATTTCCTGTAATAGAGACCCAGAACAAAATGAAAGGGGGAATTCAGAATTATTGTTGACAATGGTGAAGGCGCTAATACGCCATTGGCGATATAGAGATGTTTATTTTATATCAAAAAGGTTAATGTCATGATTGTTAATGCTAGCGGTGCATTGCTGGAGCTATAGGTTGTTGCTTCTTCTCGTTTTATTTTAATTCTCTCCTTGTGTTATTTGTTAGTTAAGTTTTAAGAGGGATTTTATGGTTTTGTTACTTTTTACGATTATATTGTATATTAACATTCAATAATCTTTATTAATGGCTAATTTATGATATATTAAGTGATCAGAAATGAAAAATGTTGAACAAGTTCCCTACAAGGGAAAAACCATCACCATGATCAACATTGCAGGCGCAACACCAGCAACAATACCCACAGTCCTAAACGAAGCACAAACCCTCATAACTGCAATGCCACCAAAAAGTGTCCTCTCTTTAACAGACGCTACTGGCTGCACTTTCAACAAAGACAGCGTAATGCTCCTAAAAACCTATTCAGAAAAAGTCATACCAAACGTTAAAGCTGCCTGTGTTGTAGGTGCAGATGCACTACGCAGTGTTCTTCTCGGAAGCGTAATACAGCATATTGGAAAACAAATTAAGAATTGTGCCACCAAAGAAGAAGCAATGGAATGGCTAATAAGCCAATAAATCATGCTTTTTTCTAATTTTTAAGAATTCAATTAAGAAAAACAAAAAATAGATTCTGCTCTTTGCGAATTCTAAAGTATAGGTAAGAATTTTGGCAATTCTTTATATTCACAGCTAAGCAGAACCTTCTTAATGAAAAATAGGATAATAGCAATCGTCATTCTTTTGACTTTTACAATAATCATTTCATTATTTCTAATTCAGCCATTAATCAGCAGTAATCAAGAAACTGAAGCAGAGGTTTATTTCGGCATAGATGTAGCTTATGATGATAGCGAAACCATTTTTGCATTAATAGATAAAGTAAGCCCTTACACAAACTTCTTCATTGTTGGCTGCACAGGCATTAGCCTAAATGTAACAAAACTAAATACCGTTTGCCAATACCTCTACGATAAAGAATTATCATTTATAATTTATCAGGATTCACCCTTAGGCATCTACGATAGTTCAAATTGGTCTTTTAATTCAACAAGACCACAAAATTCATCTAATGCACCATTTCCACGCTCTTCACTTAATCCCACAACCACCTATCAACGATCCAATTCTTCACAGTCGTACAATTATTCGTTAAATGCCGCCTTTGTTTCCAATTGGACAACCACCGCGAAAAACAAGTGGGGCGAAAACTTTCTGGGTTTTTACTATATTGATGAACCCGCAGGTAGACAATTAGATCATGACCCAGAATGGACCGTAGTAAAAAACGCGACTGATTACGCTGATGCCAGTAACCAATTTAATCATGCAGTGAGTAATTCAGTAAATTGGTACAGAAGTGGTTATTCTAATTGGACTAACCTTTCCTTATTTACATCTGATTATGCACTTTATCAGTTTGATTATGAGGCTGGTTTTGATGTTCTTTTAGCGCAGTTAGGCTGGAATTATAGCAGACAATTAAATATTGCTCTTTGCAGAGGCGCAGCTACATTGCAGAATAAGGATTGGGGAGTAATAATAACTTGGGAATACACTGAACCTCCTTATCTTGAATCTGGAGAAGACCTTTACAATGACTTAGTTCTAGCATACACTAATGGAGCTAAGTACATCGTTATTTTTGACTCAAACGAAAATTATACAGCAAGCACTCTTACAGAGGAACATTTTGATGCGCTAAAACAGTTTTGGCAGTATGTTAAAGATAATCCTCGAAAGATCAGTTCAGCTAGTGATCGAGTTGCTTATGTTCTCCCTGAAGATTACGGGTACGGTTTTCGTGGACCTAACGACAGCATTTGGGGATTGTGGGCTGCAGATCCTCTTTCCGAAAATATCACTGTAAGCTTAAGCAATAAATTGCTGCAATATGGCGACAAAATTGATATTGTATACAATGAGTCTCAACTTCAAGCATGCGGTTATAAAGAACTCATTTTTTGGCATTAACCTTTCCCAGCAATCAGTTTTGTCATAATAACTGTTGTATTTGCATTCATTGGAATTGGTATACTTTCGTTAGGCTTTGGCATATAAGCCTACAACCCTTTTCTTTTTTTAAATTCAAACTATAGATCTTATTATTAATGACGAGTTTTAATGAAGAAAACATAGCCTACTAAGCATATACCTAAAGCAGCTAATCCACAGAAGATGAATTCAGGAACAACATGCAAGTTGCCCTCTTCTCCTCCAACTGACCCTGTAAATACTGGTCCAACCGCAGAATAACCAGTTGAACCAGCAAATTCAGCACTAAAAGCTACATACCCGTTTTCCATGTCTGGAGATACTGGAAAATTAATCGAATAATATCCTTTTGCGCCAGTAATTACTTGAGAAAAGGCGACCCATCCGCGTCCATCATTGTAGCTCACGGCAATATCAAAACCCTCAAGAAAAACATCACCGCTTGTTAAGTAACCGCTTACAATTGCTGATGATCTAGAGCCCTTATCAACAGTTGCAGGATCCACACTGATTGTTAGCAATGTTGATTGAATTGTCAATGCAAAACTTGCAGTAATTGTATGATCTGCTTGAACATTAGTAAAGGATATTGTTTGACTACAAGGATCAGAAACAGTAATTGAGCAGCCATCCACAGTTATACTTTCAATGTAGTATCCAGTTGAAGGAGTTATAGTGAAATCTTGGCTGCCGCCATAATTGACGATAGTTGTTCCAGGAGTAATAGAGCCATGTTCAACCTGATTAACCGTAATAGAAAATGAACGCATGGTGTAGGTTACATCAACTTTAATCTGATCATGACATGTTTTTGTGCTGCCACTTGCGCCTTTAAGCTCTATTTCTAAAGCATTCACTTTAGATGCAGAAGTAATGAAAGAGGAGATGTCTGTTGTTTGGACTTGTTCATCTAAGGATACCGATAAAGAGTATTCTGAGCTCCAAGTTGATCCATCCCAAACGCGCATTTTCATTTCTGGATCACTATTTTTAGCCTTAAAAAATTCGTTAGTCACGAATACACTCGATATTATGGCGCCTTCTGGAAAATCATTAGTGAAATTAAAATGTAGACATCTCCCAGGCCAATTATCATACTCGGAATTAGGCCATGTTGTCTGAGTGGAATATCTAGCATCATCGCTTGAAGCTAAATTGTTCAAATCTTCTGATGATAAAGAATAGACAGGTATTAACGCAAAAGCTCTAACGCTCCAAGAAGCACTGGAGCTCATTATATATGAACCGCCTGAAATTGACCCGGCAGAAGCTAAAGGTGCTATTTGAAGTTGGATACAACCACTATTATCTCCGTATGAAGCTGTATACTCACCTTTTGTTTCAGTCCAATCCCCTCCAATTTCCGAATTGAAAGAACCCAAAGAATTATCATCTGTAACATAAACAAATGATACTGCAAGACATTTGTCTCTAGATGTTGTTACGTCCTGAGCTAAGATAGCATAATCGGTACCAACCTGAAAACCTCCACCTTGTGTAAAAGCCTCAGCTGCGACATTTCTAAACGTATAAATTCTCGCCATTTTGAGGCTAGAACCACCAATATATACAGGTACAGGAAGCTTCTCATATTCATCGATAACAAACCTATAAAATACCCATTGACGGCTTATCCCAGTACTATCGGGTCCATAAAGAAGAGTCCAATCTTCTGGAAGGGTAGGATAATTTGTTGTATCGCTTATTGTAACTTGGAGGAGCGCTAAATCGTTATCATTAATAGAATCTGGATAACGAGGATTAAGAACTCCAGCAGTATTAGCTACTGCGTTCCCAGCAGAAGTACACGTAACTTGAAGATTCTGTGTAGTATCAACGCCGCTTGTAGGCGTTAAAGACACTGTTTCTGCATTATTCATAGATAAAGATGGCAAAAGCACCATACAAATAGTGCTAACTAACAGTATTGTCAATAGAATTGTCCTTTTCATTATCCTTTCCCAGCTCTCCCACACCAATATTTGGATAACTTAATCAAAAGAAAAGACAAATATTATTTAAATACATATGGAAAAGTCGCATTTATTTTCTATATCGCCATCACCTCAGGAGCAGTAGTAGAAGAAATACAAATATTTAATAAAGAAAAAGAAGAAAAAAGCAATAAAAAATATAAAATGAAGAATCCTAACCGAGAAAAATAAAAACGTAAAAATGAAAAATAAAGGTAAGCAGTTTTATCTGCTGGATTGTGCTACGCGTTCAATTTCGTTGCGTTTTGCAATTGCCGCACTCTTTATGTCTTTGTTAGCAGCTAACACAAGTTCATCTGCGACTGTTTCTTGAATACTTTTAGGATTATTAATTGATGATGCTTTCGCGCCTGCAGTTATATGACGTATGGCGAGATCAATTCTGCGTTGTGGTGCAACGTCAACGGATAAGTGGTAAACAACTCCACCGTAGCTAACACGTGTGGTGTCTTCGCATGGTGAAGCGTTTTCAACTGCTTTAACAAGGATTTCAATTGGATTTTTGCCTGTTTTTATATTGATGATTTCGAATGCTTCCTGCACTATGCGGGTTGCTTTGGCTTTCTTGCCTGCATTTTTACCGCCGCGCATTAAGCCGTTGATTAGACGTTCGACGATGTTAACTTTAGATTTGCGGAATCTTTGGTGTTCATGGCGTCCCATACTATGTGGGGCAACCATCGGAGTCAAGTTTAGGTATCTTTGCAGACCAATATCTACGACTTTAATCTCTTTAAAGCTCCATTTCTGGAAAAGCATGATTTCTTGTGGTGATGCAATTGTGGATGTTTGTGTGCTCATACGCTATTACCTTGATGGTTTTTGTTTTCGCCCATAGACGAGCTCGTTTAAGGATACACCGTTAACCATAACAACCTTCCAGCGTACACCTGGAATGTCTCCCATTGCGCCGCCTCTTGTTCCGCCGATACCTTCAACGACGACTTCATCGTGTTCATCAACTACGTTTAGTGCGCCGTCGCCTGGTAAGAAGGCGCTGATGGTGCGACCGTTTTTGATGAGTTGTGTGCGGACACATTTACGAATGGCGCTGTTTGGCTGTTTAGATTCGACACCTACTTTTTCTAGAACAATACCCCTAGCTTGGGGTGCACCCTGCATAGGGTCAACTTTTTCATCTAGCATAAGCATGCGTCTGTTAAAGTACCTATCGTGCCAACGGAAGTTCTTCCGTTTCTTTGCTAATTGTCTTGCGGCGAATTCGCCTCTTGGAGACTTGGAACCCATATCTAAGATATTCCTCTTTAATGCACATGCATAGTCCAAACACTAATATTTAAACAAAACGAACCAAAAATGCCTATATAGTGTTAAAGCAAGGGTTTACAACGTTATTTTTACAGTTTTTTTGTGTTTAATTCTGGCTTGGATGCGGCTGTTCTCAGGTAAACTTAGAGAATACTGATTAGTTATTCACAAGGATTTTAAATGCTTTCTTAAAGATTTTACTAATTAAGTGAAAAATTGCCATCCGATGAAAAAGACAGCAAGCTATTCATGCTTGCAGTAGAAATGTCAGTAGACGGCATTATAATCGGAGATGCTGCCGGAAACATAACTTATGTTAACGATGCAATTCTGAAGCTTCTAGGCAGTAACAACAAGAAAGATATTGTAGGCAAAAATGTTTTAGATTTTGTTATTGATTCTGAAAAGCAAAAGGCTTTGGAATCATCTATTGAAAGTATTAAGACAGGTAAAGGTTGGAAGGGTCAATTTAACGTTGTACCATTAACAGGCAAGACGTTTCCCATTGAATTAACAGCTACACCTATCAAAGATGAAAACGGTGTTTCAATAGCTTTTATTGATATTATTCGCGATGTAAGCGATCGCGCCCAAACTGAAGAGAACCTCAAAGAAGCACACCGTAAGCTAGAGGTAGCTAACGAGAAGCTTCTGGTTGTAGGCGGCTTAGTTAGACACGACATTGCCAACAAGATTAACACGCTTAATATGAACACATATTTAGCTAGAAAAAACGGAGATATTCAACGTCTCATTGAAGCAATAGATATTACTTGTTCATCCATTGGTAGGTCGCTTAGTTTTTCAAGAGACTACGAAATGTTAGGCAAAGAGCGTTTAGGTTATGTAAATGTTGGAGCAGTCTTCAACGAGGTTGTTACGCTGTTTCCAAACGCAGGCCTACAAATTATTAATGAATGCAGCTGCATGGACGTTTTGGCTGATTCACTTCTTAAAGAACTACTCTACAACTTAGTAGACAATACAATAAAATATGGGAAAATAACAACCCAAATTAAACTTAGCTACAACCAAAACAAGGATAATTTAACATTAATTTATGAAGACAACGGTGTAGGCATACCTGAAAGCATGAAACAGAAACTTTTTACCAAAGGCTTTGGTAAAGGCAGCGGGCTTGGCCTGTACTTAATTAAGAAAACCCTAGAAGTTTATGGATGGCAAATCACAGAAACAGGTCAAGAAGGCAAAAACGCAAAATTCGAAATCACAATCCCACAAAACAATTACAGACTATCATAAACAAGCTGTTACTTGATAGAGATTAATTCATATTTTTTCAGAGGTTCCCCAGCAGCCTTTAAAGCCTGTAGACTATGCAGCAGCTTTGCATCATTTATCGCCATTTCTTTAAGTTGGTTTCCAAATTCCCCTGCTAACTCGGCAGTGTACATTTTTATTTCTACTTTGTAAATTTTAGCTCTTTTTATTTTATCTAAATCAATTTTTGGGTCAGCTTCAAGACAGAAAGGAAGCCCCTCTTGCAGGTCTAAGGCGTCTATGTGCCGTTCTTTACGGTTAATTGCTATTGTTCTTATGGTTTTTTGAAGAGTCTGAGCGTATTTCCAGTCAGGGTTCATCATATTAATCGAACTCTTATAAGACTTCTATATTGTTGCTTTAATGGATATTCCTATATAGCTAAGATTTTTTCCAAAAAAACCCATTTCTTCTTTGGCAGATTATTTGATTGTTATCTCGTAGATGTTGGGCCAATATTTTCCTGTAACAAAAAGTTGGTTAGTATTTGGATTATAAGCGATTCCGTTAAGCACACCTTCAGTGTTGCTAGATTGATAAAGGCCAGCTAGGTCAAGGTAGGCTTTAACTTGGCCGGTCTGCGGATTAATAATTGCTATCTTGTCTGTTTGCCAAATATTTGCATAAACATCACCATTAATGTATTCTAACTCGTTAAGGTTCGCAACCTCTTTGCTACCATCGCGAACTGCAATCTGCCCAATTAGCTGGAGCGTTTCTGAATTAAGAAAATACAAGTTTGAAGTACCATCACTAAGAATTAAACATGTTCCATTATACGTGATGCCCCAGCCTTCTGTTGATAAAGAATAATTGTTAAGCAAATCAAAGCTTGTTCTATTGTAGACTAGAATTGTATGATCTTGCCATGTTAACTGAATAATTTTATCATCAACTATTGCTATGCCTTCAGCAAAATAATTGGTAATATTTTTTTGCAATAAAACAGTGCCATTACTTAAAACAACTCGACGTAAAGTTGATTCACTACTATGAGATCCAGTGCTCTCCAAGTAAATATCATCACTTTCAATTACTAGACCTTGCGTAAAAGCGGTTATATCATGAGGATAAGAATGCACTTTTTCATAAGTGTAGAAAACTGGGGTTGAATGGGAAGCTGTTGGAGTAGGAGAGGAAGAAGGCAAAATAGTTTGTGTTGGACTAGGCGTAAAAGATTGAGAAGGCGTAGGTGTTGGGCTTTGACTTGGCGTCTGCGTAGGCACTACAGAAGAACCATCATAGAACTTTTGTAAAAACAGGGCAGAAGCACAAATAAGCACCGTTATCAAAATTAAAACAGCAATTAACAAGCGCTTCTTTTCCATAAAAACTAACTATGCATCTTCAAGTTTATATGTAAACCGCAAATATGTCACAAATATAAGAGCGAAACACTTAAGTGCTCAAAAAATTACTCAATCTTTATATTACAAAACAGGATGTAGAAACAATTGGCTGTTGAAGGTTTTTTCGAAAATAAAAGAGAACCCGTAGAAGCAAAAGTCGGAGAGTTAACCCCACAATCACGAGCGGTTAACATTACGGCCAAAGTAGTATCCAAAACAGAAACACGCGAAATCCCAATGGGCAGAGACGGATCAGCACATAAAGTCTGCGACGCACTCGTCGGAGACGAAACAGGTGTAGTCTACCTCACACTTTGGGATGACAACATTGAAAAAGTAAACGAAGGCGATTCCATCCGCGTAGAAAACGGATACGTAACCCTATTCAAAGGCAACATACGACTAAACATAGGCAAATACGGCAAACTAGAACCAGCAAAAGAACCACTTGCAGTTGAAGTCAACTCAGAAAACAACGTTTCAAGCAAAGCTTACGAGCAAGAAAGACGACCATTCAGAAGCGGCGGCAGAGGCGGAGGACGAGGATTCAGCGGTGGCGGCGGTTACGGCGGACGAGACAGAAGAGGCGGTAGTGGCGGCGGTTACGGTGGCGGTCGAGATAGAGGCGATCGTCGCGGTGGCGGCGGTTACAGGCCAAGATACTAAGCTTCCAAAGTGTTGAAATAAAAAATAGTTTTTTTCCTTTTTTTAATTTTATCATAATCTAATTATCCTGATACTGAGTTATTGTTGTCTTAACATTATGCCGTGATGTTTTTTTTAATAAATACTTAAATCCTCAGCAGCGTTTTCCCCGTTGATAGGAGCTATCTTGAATGGTTAACGAAAAAAATGATGCAAAACCAACTGTGGATGAGTTGCTTGCGAAAGCTAAAAAACCTGCACAGCTATCAACCCCAATGCACAAGTTCTACGAGGGAAAAATGCAGGTAATCCCAAAATGCGCTATTCGAAGTGTCGATGACTTCGCACTCTGGTACACTCCAGGCGTAGCGGCTCCGTGCAGGGAAATCCAAGCAAGTCCCGACAAATCATTCGAGTTAACAAATCGTTGGAACAGCGTAGCTGTAGTCAGCGATGGAACCCGCGTTTTAGGTTTAGGCGACATAGGTCCAGAAGCAGCTATGCCGGTTATGGAGGGTAAAGCGCTTCTGTTCAAGTACCTAGGCGGTGTGGATGCTGTGCCTATTTGCTTAAACACAAAAAATCCTGATGAGTTGGTTAGGGCATGTGAACTCATCGAACCATCCTTCGGGGGAATTAACCTTGAGGATATTGCCTCGCCAAAATGCTTTGATGTTCTTGAGAAAAGCGCAGAGAAACTCAATATTCCTGTTTGGCATGATGATCAGCAAGGAACCGCTGCGGTAATTTTAGCGGGACTCATCAACGCATTCAAAATCGTTGGCAAAAAACCTCAAGAGAGCTTAATCGCCTTGGTTGGTGCTGGTGCAGCTAACACAAGAACCGCTTATGTGCTAATACGGTGGGGTGTTAAACCGGGCAACATAATTATGGCTGACATAAACGGTTTAGTCTATCCAGGTAGAAAAGACATAACCCAAGATAATCGATGGCTTTATCATCTCTCTCAAGTCACAAATACTGAAGGCCGAAGAGGTGACGTCGCCGAAGCACTCAGAGGTGTTGACGCAGTTGTAGCTGCTTCCAAGCCAGGTCCAGACACCATAAAGAAAGACTGGATAAAAACCATGGCAGACAACTCTATCGTTTTTGCATGTGCTAATCCGCTTCCGGAAATCTGGCCATGGGATGCAGAAGAAGCAGGCGCACGAATTGTAGCAACAGGCAGAAGCGATTTCCCCAACCAAGTTAATAACAGTCTAGGTTTTCCAGCGATTTTCCGTGGAGTACTAGACGTTAAAGCAAAAACAATTACAGATGACATGTGCATTGCAGCTGCAAAAGAATTAGCAAGTTATGCAGAGGAACGGGGAATGAGCGAAAAAAACATTTTGCCAAAAATGGATGAATGGGAAGTTTTCCCTCGGGAAGCTGTTGCCTGCGCATTGAAATCCATTGAACAAGGTGTTGCCCGCATAAAACCAAGCCGACAAGAACTCTATGAACGAGCATCTGCAATAATTAAGAACGCACGTGAATCAACCGAACTCTTGATGAAGCATGGATTGATAAAACAGCCTCCTTCTGAAAGCGAATTGTTGAAGAAATAACTACATTAGAAGTATTCCTCTAAACCATTTTTCTTACGGAAAAATTTTTTAAGTAAAATTTAGGGATAACGGTCTTAATGAGTAAAAATGCGTTTAGATAGTGCATTAAATATTTTAACGGTAATATTTTTCGTACTGACAGCTAAAAAAGAAAAATAAATTTATGGGAAAGTATGGATAAAAGTTTCCAGCGGCAACAGTTTTACTATATTTCTTTTTTCTAATCTTTTCAGTGCATCGATGCATTCGTCTTTCTTTTCGCCAGTAATGTTTAGGTTAACCATAATTTCTTTAACTGAAACTCCTGGCTTGCCAAAGTTTTCGTGTCGTTTATAGAGGTGTCGAACAATGGATTTTTCAAGTTTGCCGCATCGCCAAGTTGTATTGCGAATCAAGACAACTATAGTTTTCACAAGTGTTTGCTCGTTTGCTTTTCTTCCTCGGGAATCCCCCAATTCTCCCCACCTACTTATTTTTACGGTGTCTATGTTTTTAAAACTTGTGTAAAAATAACTATTAAATACACTGCTAGTTGAACTACAAGGTTTTCTTTAAATATAATCCATGCGCCTTGCCATAATACCTATCAAGAACACTAATCTCCTTGTAACCAAGATTCTCATACAATTTTATTGCTACAGCGTTATCTTGCCGAACCTCTAAGCGACATTCAGTTATTCCTCTAGATTTTAAAATGCTCTCCATTTCCTGAAGCAATTTTTGAGCCACACCTTTCCGCCTAAAATTTGAAGCAACATTAAGAGTAATTATATGCCCAAAAGTTGAGTCATCCTCAGATTCTAACTGCAAAATTGTGAAACCTACTATTTCATTATTCATTTTAGCAACAAGATTTATTGTATTATAATCAGTGATAAGATAGGATATTTGCTGACGGCTAAATGCCTCCTTTGTGAAGCATTGCTGTTCGATCTCAAAAAGTCTATCCAAATGTGTAAGAGAGGCGTCCTCAATTTTAATATCCATTCGATTGGCCTTAATTGAAAATATATTAATTTGTTTTTAAGTTTTTCAAGGAAGTAATTTTTTGTTTGATTCTTGAGAAAAAATTGGTCTAAGTGTTAACCATTGCTGAGCTACAAAACCTATTATAAAGCGTAACCAAAGAGTAAGAAGCCGCGAGAGTATAGTTGCTGTTGCAGCAATTGGAGCTGAAATATTAAAGGCAACATAAAGAGTTGTCATGGTTGCTTCAGGAATACCTACTTCAAAAGGAATTCCTACAGGAATAGATTTTACTGCTAAAACAATAGCTGCTGTTATGGTTATCATGCTCAATGAAACTGGAACTTTTAGTGAAGCAAAAACAAGGTATTGAATACCTAAACTAAAAATCCAAGTTATGATCAAATAGAAAAGTGAAGTCAAAACTGGTTTTGGTTTATTTTTAAATTCCTTCATAGAGTCGTGAAAACCTTGCGATACAAGATGTGCATATTCCTTTAACTGATTCAGATCCCACTTGCCGCGACTGATAAATTTGGTAACTCTAATTGCCCAATTAATTAGTTTGAAACTCCAATTTTCTTTAAATGATAATATCATTATGGCAATTAGTGTTGCTGAAATGCCAATTGCTACAAAAAGAATTGAGTTAAAAACTAAATCACTCAGTTGAGTTTGTACACCAGTAATAAGCAGTAAGATTCCAAGGATCAGGATCGCTACGTTCATCCCCATGCCAAGAAGTCTATGCATTACAAGCGATGCCATTGTGGGACCAGTTTTTTGGTTTCCCTGCTCTTTAGTAATAAGATACATACGTATGACTTCGCCGCTTACTGATTCTGCAGGAACAATTGTGTCAACAAAGATGCTGTACCAGACCAACATATATGAGCGGAAAACAGACAAACGTATGTAAAGAAAATTAGCTAGGACACGCCAAGAGATAGAGAAAAAGAAAATTTCTGTTACGCTCAGTATTGCTGCTACAGAGTAAGGTAACAAATCGATAGTTTTTAGAGTATTGAGGATGCCCATGATGTCTACTTCAAACAGGTAGATGTATAGGAAGAAGGCTGCAATGCCGATGCATGGAAAAAGTATAGTTTTCCAAGTGACTTTTGTTTGCGGTAATTCCATCTTGGTTTTTACATCCATATTGTTGTCGGAATGTAATTTTGCAATTATATATTTTGTTCTAATAAAAAGGGAAGAAAACGTTTGAATAAATGGAAATTAGCCGGTTTTGCCTGCTATTTCTATATTGAAATTACTTTATTGATTCCTTAAGAGCATTAAAGTAAGTTAGGACTTGTTTAAAATCTTCTTTAGACATTGAAAGAATCGTTTGAACTGCCACCTTCTGTTTTAATGAAGGCGAAACAGAAATTGTTGCTAAAGCGTAATCTAAGTTTGTGAATAATTGTTCCCAAGGAATCTTTACCTTCAAACCTTTTAGATTGTATAATGCTAATGTAAATGCGCTGGCTCGACTTAAGCTGTCCTTGAAGTTTTTCAGAGTTGTGCCAAGCGCTATAGGGTCGTATTCTTTTGCTAAAAGATTAGTGTTTATTGAATGATAATTCTGCTCTAAATTTACTATTTCAGCAATTAAGTCTTGTTTGATTTTAGCTTCAGTGTCGTTTGGCATTTTTATCACAGTGTTTTATGCTTCACTGGTAGTAAATAGGCTTTATCCTATCTCGTTTGCCTCTCACCTAGAAGGTACTACAAAGTTAAGCGTAAAAACTCAGAATAAGACTTAAAAATCAAAAATTTCGCCTGCCACCTTCTCAAATTTTGCCTTATTTTCTCTTTAAAGAGCACTTTTTAAGAGTACCCATTTTTTGTATAACCAAATTTCCTTTAAAACAGATAATTTAAAGAGTAAAACTTGCATTATTATTCTAATAATTGACAAAAATAAGCAGTTAAAAGGTATTTTTAAAGATATTTTACGCCACATACATTCAGATTTTGGATAGAGCTTAAATATAAATGCTCACATAACATGATAATAGGCTTGAGAAACATGGAGTTAAAATGTTCAAAATGCGGCAGTGAAAAGGTTTCAATTCAACTAAACGACATGCATTACTTAGTTAGTGTACGCTGTATTGAATGCGGCAACTCTGATGTTCGTAAACCACGGAAAAAGAAGCTTCTTTTAAAACAAACGCCTTAATAGATAAAAAAAAATCTTTTAGAACATAAAAAATTATATTTTTTAAAAATAAAAAAAAGGAAAGGGTTTTTTAAGATAGTTTTTATGGTCGCTTTCTGAGTAGTAATACTGCAATAGCAATTGCTACGATAATAGCAATTCCTACAGCAGCTAGACCCGTCATTATTGTGTTGTTTATTGCATCAAAGCTGATTGGTGTTGCTGTTGCTGATGCTTGAGCGTCTTCTTGAACTGCAACTGTTGTTTCAGCAAAAGAACCATAATATCCGTCACTACCTGCAAAAGTTGCGTATACTCTGTATGTGCCGGCGTTTTCTGGAGTAACAACTAAACTGTAGTAGCCTGATGAATCAGTTGTTGTATCGCCTAAATGTACATAGTTGCCGTTAGGATCAACTGCATCAATTGATACTGTAACACCTGTAGTTGATGATGGCTGCTCAAACTGTTTGTATACATAAAGCATCCATTCACTCATACTTGTGTCAGAGACTGCTGGAACACCATTGGGGAACCTCATAGTTATTGATGTGTCTGAGGTGCCAGGTGAAACATCCATTACAGTGCCTGAAATAACTACTGGAGTATCGAATTCTACTGCGGTCATTGCTGATGCAACTGTTGTTTGACTTGCGCCTTTACCGATGCCATAGATTTGTTGAGTGTATGTATCTTGTGTTACAATTATGCTATCGCCCATTATTGCGCGTCCGCCCCAACAGCTTTGACGGAAACCGCCGTCGATTTCCCATATCAGCGAGCTGTCGGTTGCGTTTAGACAGTAGAATGGTGCGCCTCTTGGTTTAGGATCAAGCGGTGAATGCTCCATGTGTCCAAGATAGATTTTGTCGCCACTAATGAATGTTGGAACTAGCCACCAGTTGTTGCCAAGGTAAGATTCAGTGTATTTGTCAGTTGCTTCAAATGACCATAGAAGAGATCCATCGTCGATGTCATAGCAGTATAATATTCCGCCTACGGTTGCAGAGTACAGTTTGCCGTATGCAATGAGTTTTTCTGGATCATAGGATACTGAACCCCAAGCGTCTGAGTAGATTTGTGGTTCGGTTTCCCAAAGAAATTGACCTGTTTCTAAGCTGAATGCATAGTTAACTCGGTTTTCTTTAGTCCAGAATATAGCTACGTGGTCATCTTCACTAAAGGCACCCCAACCTGCTTGCCCCATGCCGTCTATTGTTAATGCTTTCCACTCATTTGGTGCGGTCCATGTGTTACTAAATAGTAATGCACCTTCAGAGCCTTTAACTAGGCTTAGGCCCCATAGTGTTACTCCTGCAGCACTTGAATTTCCGCCGATTATTCTGTCACCAGGGAATACTTTTAGGATGTTGGTGCTTGGCAGAGCAGCAGTGATTGACACGTTTATATCGTATCCTCGTGCTGTGGCGTCATATGATACGCCTAGAGTTTGGCTTCCCCAACTTTCAGACATGCCAGACTTTCCTTGGACAACTACGTAGCTTGAGTTCCATCTAAGCAATCTGCCGTTGCTGATTGAGTATTTTAGGATTTCACCATTTTCACCGTAGTAGTTTGTTCCTGATGGCACGTTTGTCATGTTATACTTTAGATCGCCAGTTAATGGTTCAACACCATACCAGTTAGTGCCTCCGTCAGTTATCCAAAGATATGAAAAAGCGCCGCGATAGTTAAGACAGTCCCAGTACAGAATTTGACCATGAGATAATCTACCGTTTCCGAACGAGAAGGATTTTTCCCACAGTTGTTCGCCAGTGTGCAGGTCAATTGCGACTATGGCTTGTTGGGGTGAACTTCCTCCAAATGATGTCCCATATTTGTTATAGTAGAGTACTCCGCTGATGATTACTGTACCAGACCATTTACCTTCATATGCGTCTCCGGTACCGTAACCATGGTCGCCTGTATCGCCGCCAGTTAATCCGCCCATTGTGTCACCGATAGCTGTTGTCCAGAGTATGTGCGCAGTTTCAGGGGCATCATTGTATTCGGTAATCATGTTTGTGGGTGTAGCTACCCAACTGCCTGCAACAGACCACCATTCACGAAGTTGTGAATCAATTGGTCTGCTCCAGTATTCAGATGGCATTGAATGCCCAGGATAGGTTGCTGTTGGCTCGTTTGTTACGATTAGTTCGTATGGTTCTGTTTCGCTTGCTGCCATTAATGTGCTAGAGGTTACTGGTCCAAACCAGCCCATATATGTTGAATTGTACCATGATTCTGCAAAGCTGCATTTGAGAATGTATGTACCGTTTGTTTCAGGCAGAAAACTGTAGCCTACTGTGCCTGTTGACCAAGTCTTCAATGGACCAACAGTTTGGGTATGACCGCTTGGATCAGTAATTGATAGAGTAACGTTCCAACCGTCACCGTCAGTGTTTAGGTAGTTTAGCAGACCCAGATTTATCAGGGTTCGTTGACCGACACCTACCGGGTTTGGTATTGCTTCAACAAATGGATATGTAGCAGTAGCAGTTTGTGCTGTGACAAGGTTTGGCAGAGCAAATAACGATATTGACATTGATATTATAAAGAATATAGCTATTGCTGATGATAACAATTTTTTAGACATTTTCCTTTTCTCCTCAATTTTTCGTAAGTAGGCAATCTGTTCTATAGCGTTTTAAATTCTTGTAAGGTAATATCGCAGTAAATTTTTTTATAAGACTCAATTTTTTGAGGCAAAAAAGAAGCTAAAATTTAGAACTATTGTTGAATAAGTGGCTGTTTTAGAAAAAAATATTATTAAAAAAACAATAACTTTTCTAACATGTTTTCAAGCATAATAGCATAACCCTTAAAGTTGTAAGACTATATTTAGGCATACACACTAACGCTTTAGGAACGCATAAAAATGGATAAAGTCTTTTTTGAAATTCACAATAATCTTCCCAGAGAAGGACCAGGAGATAATAAATCTACCAGAAGAGCGTTCCGTATGCTTTTAGATTTGCCTGAGAAGCCACGCTTTTTAGATGTTGGTTGCGGTCCAGGTATGCAGACTATAGAGTTAGCAAAATTGTCAAATGCAGAAATTACCGCTGTTGATAATCATCAGCCATTTTTAGATACACTTGAAAAACGAGCGATAGCTGAGGGTGTCAGCAGCAAAATCCGCGTAGTTAACGGAGACATGAATAGGTTAGATTTTGAAGCTAAGAGTTTTGATGTTATTTGGTCTGAAGGCGCCATTTACAACATTGGATTTAAGTGGGGTCTTCATGAATGGCGAAAGTTTCTGGTTAACAAGGGATACCTTGTAGTTTCAGAGCTTTGTTGGCTTGATCCAAATCCTCCACTTGAAGTTAAAGAGTTCTTTAAAACAGCTTATCCTGCAATGAAAACGGTTAAGGAGAATCTTGAAGTGATTGCTGAAGAAGGTTACCAGATTGTCGGCTATTTTGTTTTGCCAGAGTCTAGTTGGTGGACTGATTATTATTTGCCGATTTCTTCCAAGCTTCCAAGGCTTAAAGAGAAATATCGCGATAACAAGGATGCGTTGACTATTATTAGTTGTGAAGAGTTAGAGATGGAGATGCTCCGTAAATACTCTAAACATTATGGGTTTGTGTTTTTTGTTATGCGTACATAATTAAGGTTTTTGAAGGAAGCATAATTTCAGAAAAAGGAGTGGCGAAAATGAGCGGCAAAAGAGTCTTTTTTGGCTTTAAAGTATTAGTTAGAACTAAGCTTTCATTTGACTTAAAATTTGCAATTTAGGCTATTTGAAGGTAAGTTTGATTAAAAAAATACAGAAAGACTTAAAAGATGTAAACTTGTGTCTCTTGTGATTCATTGAAAAATGAATTCCTCAGGAATAGCTCATGATGGGACAAATAAAAGCTTTGATTGTTCAAGCAGAAAGCAAAGATTTAGGAGACGTATTACAAATTGGAAGAGCTGAGGCAAAGAAGATTTTCAAGAATCCAGTTGACATCAAGGTTTTATTTCACACGGTAAGTCCTTACGGGCATATTTTGGTTGTTCAAAACAGCGATGGTTGTATCGCTAGTAAACAAGGATTAAATGAAAAGAAACAACCTGCATAGAATCTTTAGCGGTTTTCAAGCCTTTTGTTGTATTTTGCCTCTATTTTTAGTTGTAGGCTCTCAGAACTCTACTTCTAATTACTTTGATAGCACAAATAGCTTTCTAATCGAGGCTGAAGACAAAATCAGTTTGTTATTTGAGTTAGGAAATGATTATGATTATATAATATCCACAGATGGCACAGATATTTCTGTTGAAAAATCTTGCCAGACAGTATATGGTGGACCGAACAATAAAGGCGGGATTGATGGTACAGATGCTTCGGCAGTTTTTAATGCCGCGATAACTGCTTTGGAGGTTTCAGGTGGCAAGATTAAAGTTTTGCAGGGTAATTATTCTATTAATAGCAAAATTGTTTTTTGTGATGATGTGGAGTTGCATTGTATTGAAGGAGCCGTATTTAATTTAAGTTTCAATGGTGTCATGTTTTTGTTTTCTGGTGTAAGTAACTCTGCAATTAGGGGTGCTGAGATTTATGGTAACCGCGATTATTTTTCTGGTACACCGATTGTTGTTAACGATGATATGGGCGTGTCAAGTAATATTTCTATTACGAACAATTGCATTTTCTATTCTGGTATGCGTGGAATAAGTGTTGAAGGCTCTTTTAGTAACAACAATAATGTTTCCTGCAATATAATTGAAGACACATTACAGGAAGGAATTATGATTAGTTACTCAGGCAACAACACGATCAATAGTAATCTTGTGGAGAAAACTGGACTTCACGGGATCGTAAATACAGGTGGCAGCTACAATACAATTTCAGGCAATACAATAAAAGAGGCGGGAAGTAACTTTGTTTCGGGATTTGCTCATGGCATCGCAGTAGATGGAAACGAAGGCTTGAACGTTTGCTATGGTAATATCGTGTCTAACAATACTATAATAGAGTCTCTAATGGCTGGAATAGAAGTAGCAGATGGAGCACACAACATAACAATAAATAATAATTATGTAGCTAACACGAATGAGTACGGTATTTATTTTGGTGGTTACTTTGCACCAAGCTTTCATGGAATAATTTCAGGAAACATACTATATCATTGTGGATTAAATGGTGATCAAGGAATCTTGGTTTCGGGTGAATCTGCTGAAAATCCCACTTCAAATGTTTTAGTAATTGGAAATAAGGTTAACTTTGCAGGCAAAGACGGAATTCACTTTAAATGGGTAAAAACATCAAGAGTAACTGGAAATATATGTCATGGTTGCACTGGTTATGGCTTGGTTTTGGAACAGTCTAATTCTAAATCCATAATTGTAACAGGCAATAATAAATTTGATTTTAACTTACTTGGCGAGATTTATCGAAGAGGCTAATGTATAAGCTACTTGCGCAATGTGATATTTGGTTTTAACTTTCATTCCTATTTGAAAATATTTTTCGGTAAAAGTTTATGTTGAACAAGTACATTTTTGAAATGAGCGATTTAAGATTTGACGTCTAACGTAGAAAACGAACAAAAGCAAGCTGGAGAGCGCAGGATAGAGTTCAATTTTCCACTCTTGATTCTAAGAACAAAAAGGTTTTCAGCTGTTTTTGATCGATTAGGTGCTCTAAAGGGTTCGCGGTATATTGCATGGATATTTCTAGGTCTTGTGCCCATTGTCGCTGGAGTTGCCCTATACCTCGTTGTCACAAGCCTTATCAGTGTTTTAATGAATCCAGCAGTAGGTGAAGTTGTCCGTGAAATAGGTGCAGGAGCTATTTTATTGCTGCCTGGAATTAATCCTATGCTTCCCATTGTTTATGGTTGGTTGGCAATAGTTATTGCTATTGTTCTTCATGAGGGTGCTCACGGCATCATAGCTCGGAATAACGGGTTAACTGTTAAATCAAGTGGTTTACTGTTTTTCCTATTTGTACCAGTAGGTGCTTTTGTAGATGTTGATGAAGAACAAATAAAGACAGCTAAACCAAGGGCATCGCTTAAAGTTATGGCTGCAGGTGTAGGCGCAAATGTAATTGTTGGAGTAGTGTGTCTGTTATGCATGTTAGTTATTGTAGGTAGCTTAACTCCAGCGGTCAACGGGGTTTATGTTGCCGGTGTTTCAGAGGGAATGCCAGCTGAAACTGCAGGGTTGTTAGCAAATGATGCTCTTGTTTCAATAGATAATGTAACGATTAGTAATTCTACCGAGTTGCGAGCGATTTTAAATAATAAAACTGCAGGAGATTTAATTCAGGTAACTGTTGCAAGAGGAGAGAACTGGCAGTATCAATTCACTACAACTGTTAATCTAACGATGACAGAAAATCGTACTGTAATGGGAATAAGTTCTTATGATTTACTAACTCAGGAAAGATTAGATTATTATCAAAATATTTCGTTAGAAACATTCTCCATGTACTTGGTTCCTCCGACTTTGTATTCGGGGCTGGTTCCGTTTTCTGACTTCCTATCCCAGTTTTATACAAGTGCAATACCTTACTGGTCGGAATTTGCGAATATGCTGTTTTGGATCTGGTTTGTCAATTTCAACCTTGCAATCTTTAACGCGTTACCGATTTATCCATTGGATGGCGGCAGAATCTTTAACATTACACTGAAAAGGTTTGGTAAAGGACTTAGCGATAAAGCAGTTTACCGAATAACTTTAGCAGTTACAGCTGTTACCGTGATTCTTGTAGTATCGGGCACGGTCTTACCCTTCATTCTGTAATATAAGCCTTGAAAAAGACAATCATTTGAAAAATACCTGAATAGACTCTTCTTTTTTAGTTATGGAAAGAATGGAAAAAGTGAAGAAGCTATTTTGCGTATGCTTCGACAAGGTCGCGTGCTGTAATTATTCCCACTATTTTTTGGTCTTTAACAACTGGCAATCTTCTAATGTGTTTTAGTGCCATTGTAGCCGCAGCTCTATGAACACTTGTGCCAGCAGGAATTGTTATAATTGGTGTAGAACATTCTGGCCCAACAGCAGTAAAAGTCGCTCTTCCTTTGGCTAAGAAATTTGTTAGCAGGTCTCGCTCTGTGAAGATTCCATAGGGCTCTTCTTTCCGAGTAATAATAACGCTGCCGATGTGTTGCCTACCCATCATGGCAGCGATGCTGTTTACGGATAGTTCTTCATTAGCGAGAATAACAACTCTTGTCATGAAATCATCAACTTTAACCTCTGTTTCGGGGACATCAGGCAAACTTTTGATTAAATCTGAAGCTGTAACAATCCCCACCATGCTTCCAGCATCAAACACCGCAAGCCTACTTTTCTCATTAATCATCAATTTGGCTACTTCTTTTATATTGGCTGAAGCAGAAACACCATCTAACGGATAAGTCATTACATCCTCGACTTTTTCATCTTTTAAAAAGAGCCCTATTGCAAAGACTTTGCTTAGCAAATCCCGCTCAGTAACTATCCCCACAGGCGTTTTATATTTTATGACAATTAAACTTCCAATATGCTTCTCACCCATTACTCGTGCTACTTCATCAAGAGAAGTCTCAGGAGTCGTAGTGACAACATCCTTGCTCATTAATTGCTTAACCATTTGATAGTTTAGTGAATCTTGTTTGTACTGTTCATAAGCATGGTCAATTGTAATTTTATGCATCTTTTCTTGGTTATTTTTTAGTGGCAACAAAAAGCGCCCCTTACATAATAATAATGGGTAAAGCATCTAATTAAACTCAGTCTTTGTTGATAGTAATAATGTTACTATTTTAGAAAAAAAAGAGTGGTTTTGAAGATTTTTAACAAAGGTTTTCCGTATGTTTCTGTTTAATGTTTGAGTTAGCCATAAGCTTTTTTTAAGCGGATTAGCCTTCAACCGAAAACACTTTATACGTCAACATAATGAAACAAATTATGTCATTTTGTCCAAATTGTGGAAAAGAAGTAAACCCGAGCACATCCTTTTGCCCGCACTGCGGAGCAAGCTTAGCAGCTAATTCAGAAGTACCCCCAACACCCACCAATACAGTCGTAAATGCTTCACCTGAAGCAGCCACAGTACCGATAACTTTTCAGATCCAAACAGCAGACATCCCATTTGACGGTAGCGCTTCACGAGTTGAACTATTCGTAAGAATCCTATGGTATTTCCTAACTGGTTTAATTGGAATGGTATACGGCATAATCTTTGGCATCATCATTGCAGTATATAGCATTGTCGCTGGAATATTGAACTTCATTAACTTCTGGATAATTCTGATAACTGGAAAGAGATGGAAGACAGCATTTGATTGGTCAGCACAGCTTATACAAAAAGCCATGACCTACTATACACGACTATACAATTTCTCAATGCGAAGAGCACCATACATGGGACTTATGATAGATCAGAGACCAAAGCTGGAAATGGAACCTGAAGCAGCCACAACAACCGGCGGTTCCCCAGCTTAAATGCGAAACAAAATGTGAACGGGATTAAACTCCACTTTTTTATTTTAAGCTAGTATGGAATTTTGAGTCATCAAGTTTCTGCAAAAAACTACTTTACACTTCTTGAATGAGTCAAGTTTGAGTAATTAGTCAATAGCTTAATATTCGCCAGCACACTTTTTTGCAGCAATACGTGAAAGTACTAAAGAATAATTTGGTTTTGCTAGCTTTAGATTAAAGCCTAAACCAATTTTTTGAGTGATAAACGTTTGAAACTATTTGGAGCATAAAGAATTGAAAATTGAGGTTCTCGGAGGAGCCAGAGAAGTAGGCGGCTCATGCATCTCAGTCGAAACCGACTCTGCCAAGGTTGCCTTAGACTACGGTATAAAACTTGATGCTGAACCAAAAAAGTTACCGAAGGATTTTGACGCAGTAATAATAAGCCATGCACATCTGGACCATACAGGCAGTCTCCTAAGATTATCTAAACATAATCCCGTAATCGTTGGATCCGACATCACTCGAGAAGTAACCGTTGATCTATTGCATGACATGGTTAACATCCAAAATGAAAAGGGCAACCTCGATTACGAGAGTAGCCACGCCGAAAGAATTGGTGAATGCTGGTGGAGTCGCGACTCAATTGCCCTACCAGGACTTAAAATTAATCTTCAATCTGCTGGTCATGTAGCAGGAGCAAAAGTAACCAGTCTTGAAGCGGAAGGAAAAAGAGTCGTTTACACCGGTGATATCTGCATTCATGATACTGAAATATTACAGGGCTGTAAACTTGAAACTCTTCCTAAACGACCTGACGTTTTGATTTCTGAATCAACATACGGCGGAAAAGTTCGACCCCCCAGACATGAGTTGATTGATCAGTTTATGGATCAACTGTCAACAACAATTGAGCGTAGAGGGAACGTTTTGATTCCCACGTTTGCTTTTCATAGAAGTCAAGAGATGGCTAAACGCATCGATACTGCAATGGAAAACGGGTTCTTGCCACACTATAATGTTTATACTATATCTAACCTTGCACATAGAATCAACAGCTACTTTAACCATAACAAACCATTATTTACTAAAGAAATCCGCCAACAGAAGCAGCCTTTCAACTACCGACATGTAAAACACCTGTATAGGACTTCTCAAATTGATGAGCCAGCTATTGTTATTTGCACTTCAGGTTTTGGTCATGCGGGTGCTAGCCTTCGCTTATTAGCTGACTGGGCAGGGGACAAAAATAATTCTGTTATTTTAACCTCTGGTTATCTTCCACCTGATAGTCCCTTAAAACTTGCGAAAGAAGAGCATCTTTTCAAGAGTGATGAGGAAACGTTTACAGTTGAAGCGGAAGTTAAGCAGATTGAGCTTTCAGGGCATGCAGATCAATTGGAGCTTATTCAATTGGTCAGTAAGTTGAAGCCTAAACGAACTCTTCTTGTCCACGGCGATTTAGAACAGGCTGAACTGCTCTCTGAGAAGATTGGGGAAATGACGGATGTCTGCATACCTAAAGAAAATGAAACTATAGACTTATAGCAGCAGGCTGAGAATTTTATAGTTTCCCTACGCCATTAGGATCATAAATTTTGAAGTCGTGTTTGTATAGGTCAAAGAAGCGCCAATTACCCGTCATTTTTGGGAATGCGCGCTTAATTTTTTTAAATGCAATATAGGGATTTTTTTGCTCTACGTAAACAAGTGGATAAAATATTGAGGAAAACAAAGCTGCATCGCTGAAAGGTGTCTCATTTTTCGGCGCAATAACATATCTTACTCCTGCTTGCATGAATCTTTCAACCATATCTTTCTCATGAGCTGTTTCACATGCAGACAAGAACACAAGTTGAGGAATAGACGATTCTTTATTTACTCTTTCATGCCATATGGGAAGCGCTTCATTTTTTGCTGAGCTTATTTCTTCGGAAAACAGTCTTCCTTTAGGTAGTTTAAATCCAGTTTTCTTATAATTCTTAAAATACGCTCCATGACATGAAATGTGTATGCATGATTGATTTGCTTTTCTTAACACTGAGAGAAGTTT
Organism: uncultured Candidatus Bathyarchaeia archaeon; assembly: GCA_964640475.1. Classification (GTDB taxonomy): domain Archaea; phylum Thermoproteota; class Bathyarchaeia; order Bathyarchaeales; family Bathycorpusculaceae; genus Bathycorpusculum. The sequence goes on along the minus strand of CAZXGX010000012.1, from coordinate 427 downwards.
TTCGGGGGTAGTTACTTCTTCTTTATTCCAAGCAACTGTTTCATTGTTATCCTTCATCTGAATATCTATAATACGGAATAATTCTTTGAGCATTTTTCCCTCAGAGCAGCCAATTTTTTCTTCAGACATGCCTTCGATAAGTAGAACACTGCGTCGTAGTTCTTCCCAATTAGTTAATCGAGTATCCCACGCTTTCTTGGCTCGTTTATGTAATTTTCTTGCTTTTTTCCATCTTGTCTTCCATGCTTTCTGAGCAGCAACGCTTCTATCAGCCATGATCCTATATATCGTCTAATTTTAAATATAAAACAATGCGAAAAATCTCAAAAAAGTTATTCATCTATCTCCAAGCTAAGAATTGTCAGGGGATTTCTGTTAAATTATCACGTAAAGCTAACCAACGTTTAAACTCAAGTCCAGTACACTT
>CAZXGX010000011.1:13732-29343 GCA_964640475.1 uncultured Candidatus Bathyarchaeia archaeon | reverse complement strand
TAATAATTAGTTGTCCGTTTTTTGCTTATTTGTCACCAGTAAGCTCTTTCCACTTAAAGATATAAGTGATACCTATACAACTTCCTCTTTTGAGGAAAAATCAAGTTTTCAGAAACATTCCTCAAAGTTTAAGGAGAAAAGAAAAAATGCAAAATTCGATAAAATCTAAAACAATTGCAATTTCTTTGGCAATTCTTTTGATGGCATCTATGATATTAGTATTTGCACAACCAGCACAAGCGGCAGGAGAAGTGCAGGTCACAGGAGATCTGCCCGCAGGAGTTACTCCAAGCGTAACTATTGATACTTCAGCACATCTCAGTGTTAGGCCTAATGTGATCGGTGTGGGTCAAAGTTTGTTGATTAACTTGTGGACTTCGCCGGCTACTCATGCAGCTCGTAATCACACAAATGCTTATGTTATTACTATTACTTCGCCGGATGGTCATGTTGAGGAGTATACTTTGAGTTCTTATCCTGCAGATGCTACTGCGTGGATGGAGTATGTTCCAGAGCAGACGGGTACTTATCAGTTCCAGTTTGACTTTTTAGGCACATATTTCCCGCCAGCGTATCTTACCGGTGGATTCATGACTTCTGGGCCAACTTTTGTTGCTTCAGCATACTATAAGCCATCCAGTACGCCAGTAACTAACATTACCGTTCAATCGGACATGGTTTCTTCTTGGCAGTCGGCTTTGCCAACAGACTATTGGACTCGACCAGTTCATGTTGAGAACAGGGAGTGGTGGCAGATTTCTGGTAACTTCCCACCAACTGGTTACGTTGCAGGCTCTAATTGGGATACACTATACCCAGAAACTAGTACAATGTACAATGAAGGCCATAAATTTATTCCGTGGGTTGAAGGTCCAGAAACTTCACACATAGTCTGGAAGCGGCAAGGTTCTATTGCTGGAATTATCGGTGGACAAGCGGAACAATACGGCTATTCTAATTCACCTGCAACGCCTTCAATTATCTACTCTGGAAGAGCATATGATTCATACACTAAGCCTGGAACTGACAACACTTATTGGCGATGCTATGATGTTCGCACTGGTGAGGTTTACTGGGAAAAGGTAGCGCAAACTTACACGACGCTTTGGTTTGGCTTTTTCCCGATGACATCTGCGTTGGTTCCTGATACTATTGAGTACTCGAGTCCAACTCAGTCTGAAGTTGCTGGTGCAGAAGCGGCAGGTGCGTGGTCGGTGAGTCTTATGCTGCTTAGTAGTGATAGGTTGTATAAGTGGGATCCTTGGACTGGTCAATTGACATGCAACGTTAGTGTGGCGCCTAGTGGTCAGAACATTTCTGCAGGAACAATTTACCAGAATAGCTATGCACGTGATACAAGCACACTGGTCTACAGCGTACAAACTCTTGTCAATAACGGTGTAACTTCTTATCGATTGATTAGCTGGACAACTAGAGGAACATCAAGTAACTTTGCATCCCGAGTCATGAGTAACACAAGCTATGCACGAAGCAGTCTACCGAGTTATAACGATTGGACTACTGGTTATGGTGCAACTGTCAGCGGCATATCTGTTGGTGACGCGTGGATCGGTCAAACCGTTACAGGCTTCAACTCTTTAACAGGTGCACAAATTTGGACTAAAAACATCAGTGAACCAATGTACAGCATGCTCTGTACCGTAGTTGATCATGGTAAGCTTGCGACGCTTTCAGCAAACGGTTACTATGTCTGCTTTGATTTGGCAACAGGCGCTCAGCTCTGGGTTGGTGATCAGATGGATTATCCATGGTCCTCTTCAGGATTCGGTGCATACACATCATTATCAGCTTATGGCATGATCATTAGAGAAGCACAAGACGGAGTTTACGCTTTTGATTGGGATACAGGTGCACAAGTTTGGAAGTATGAGGCTCCAGCGAACCCATTTGAAACACCATACACTGGCGAGAACGGTACAACAGTCTATCCATTCTACTCATTTGGAGAAGGTGGATGGATAGCAGACGGTAAAGTCTACACTTGGACATACGAGCATACTGAAAGCTGGCCCGTAACTAGAGGTTGGGGATTACACTGCATTGATGTTTGGACTGGCGAAGGCGTATGGAACATTACAGGATGCATCGCACCTGCAGCTATTGCTGATGGCTACTTAATCGGCGGCAACCAATTTGATGGCTACACATACAGCTTTGGCAAGGGCATCAGTGAAACAACTATTGAGGCTCCAATGACAGCAGCAACTCTAGGACAAAGCATCGTAATTAAAGGATCAGTGCTTGATCAATCGCCAGCTCAGCCAGGAACAGCGTGTGTTTCAGATAAAAGCATGAACGAATGGATGGATTATTTGCATATGCAGGCTGCGATTCCAATGTCGGTGACTGGTGTTTCTGTGTCTCTTGATGCTGTTGATCCTAATGGCAACTACATACACATTGGCGATGTTGCTAGCGATATGAGCGGTACTTACGGCTTTACTTGGACTCCTGAGATTGCTGGTGATTATAAGGTGATGGCGACGTTTGCTGGTTCTGGTGCTTATAGTAGTTCTTGGGCTCAGACGCATGTTAGTGTTGTTGAGGCTCCAGTGGAAAGTGCTGGTCCTACTGCTACTCCGGTTTCGATGCCTCCGTTTGAAACGTACTTTGCTATCTCTACAATAGCCATTATCATTGCGGTTGCGTTAGTTGGATTTTTCATCCTACGAAAGCATCCATAAAAACAATATTCCTTTTTCTTTTTTTTATTTTTTAGATGTAATAATTAGTTGTCCGTTTTTTGCTTATTTGTCACCAGTAAGCTCTTTCCACTTCAAATTATAAGCTGTTACTTTATAATGTTCTCTATTGAGAAGACTTGATTATAAATACTCAAGTTTTCTCAGAAGAGGAGAGAAAAAATGAAAATTTTAAATAAAAAAATAGCTACAATATTAGTTGTATTTGTGTTATTAGCATCTTCAATTCTAATATTTGCTGCTATTCCAAAAGCTTCCGCTGTCGATACATCAAAACCATTTAGTGGAACAATGCCCAGTGGTCTAACAGCTAATGTAACGGCTAAATCAACTGCATATCTTAGCTTTAGGCCTAATCCAGTCGGTGTAGGCCAAGAGGTGCTAGTTAACATTTGGGTAACGCCAGCACCTGGCGCAGCTCGTAAGTTCTTGGATTTAACTGTAACAATCACTGCACCTGATGGCACAGAAGACGTGATTAAAAAAGACTCTTACCCTGATGACGGAACAGCTTGGTTCGAATTTACCCCAGATCAGATAGGTACATACACACTCCAGTTTGATTTTCCAGGAACCTACATGCCGGCAGGACGATACATTAGTGGATCACTTGTAAGTGCACCCTCTGGTGGCTCAGTGTATGCTGATTCTGTTTACATGCAGCCAAGCTCAACTCATGAACAAACCCTAGTTGTTCAAGAGGACATGGTAGCTTCATTTCCAGGAGCGGAATTACCTACTGATTACTGGTCAGAACCAGTACCTTATGAAAACAGAGAATGGTGGCCAATTCTGGGAGATTATCCATGGCGTGGACAAACAGGTGGACCAACATGGGATGAACTATACCCCAACACAAACTCCTACTGGATGCTAAAAGGAAGACTAGACACCTTTACACCATGGGTTCAAGGACCTAACAGTGCACATGTTGCTTGGAAACGCCAAACAGCAATCGGCGGTATAATCGGTGGCGACTTTGGAGTTGAAACAATAACAACGCTCTTTGGTGGAAATAGTTTAGGAACTGATGCATCAAGTTCACTTGGTTTTCCGTCAGTGGTACTGTCTGGAAGAGCCTATGAAATTATTAACAAACCATTAAACGGTGTATCGCAATATGTATGGACATGTTATGATTTTCAAACAGGTGAAGTCTATTGGGAGCAAATAATGCCTACCGTTACTGTACAGACATTTTTCGGTGCGATGATTTCTCCAGTTGAACCCAATTTAATTGAGTATGCTATTGGGCAGAATCCTGGTGGTGGTGGTGATCCAACTCATATTACAGCTGCAAATCTTTTGTACATTGGTGGTCAAAGATTGCTAAAGTATGGGCCTTTCACTGGATCTTTGCAGGGTAACTATTCGATTGCTCCATTGACAAATGCTGTTTACTACAAAAACGGGTACTGCCTTAGCGTACAAGATCTAGGCGTTAGTGCAGGTGCACAAAGATACAGATTAATCAACTGGACAACCTTGGGAAACTTAGCGAACTTGACAACAACTACAGGGACTAGAATAATTAGCAACATTACCTGGCCAATTAGCAGTCTACCAACATGCATTGATTTTCAAGCAGGCGTAGCAGCAACAGCAAGCACCCTTTCTAGAGGCGGAATCTACATCGACATGAACGCTTATGGCATAAGTCTAACAACAGGACAAGTTATCTGGAATGTAACACGTACTGGCGAAACAGTTTACAGTGCTTCATGTATAGTTGCTGATCATGGAAAATTTGCCATTTTAACTGAGCAAGGCTATTTCGTGGCTTTAAACATTAACACAGGAGCCGAAGTCTGGAAGAGCGACCTATTTGATTATCCTTGGGATGAACCTGGCTTTGGAGGCTACGACGTTCAAACAGCATACGGTCTACTATATAGACAAGGTTACTCAGGAATCTACGCTTTTGACTGGGAAACAGGTGATCGCGTTTGGAAATTTGAAGCCCCCGCTGAAAGCCCCTATGAGACGCCATACACTACCGAGAATGGTACAACTGTTTATTCTTGGAACATTGGTGCAAGAATTGCTGATGGAAAAATGTATGCTTACACGACTGAGCATTCAGCTACTGTACCAATTACTAGAGGCTGGAAACTCTTCTGTATCAATGCGACATCAGGTGAGGAAATATGGAGTGTAATGTTGCCTGGTGTTATGTCAAAACATACTACAAGTATTGGTCCAATAGCAGATGGTTATTTAGCGGTAATGAGCAGTGATGGCTATACATACTTCTATGGCAAAGGCAAAAGCCAGACCACAATAGAAGCACCAATGACTGAAATCACAGTTGGAGAAAGCGCAATAATCAAAGGCACAGTCTTAGATTTGTCACCTGGACAGGCAGGTACACCATGTATTTCTGAAGCTTCAATGGGTGATTGGATGACGTACATTCATAAAGGCTTAGCTATTCCAGAGGACGTGGTAGGTGTTCCGGTATCAATTGACGCTGTTGATCCTAATGGCAACTATGTGCATATCGGCGATGCAACCAGTGATATGAGTGGTACGTATGGTTTTGTTTGGGAACCAACTATACCTGGTAAATACACTATTACTGCAACATTCATGGGTGACAACTCGTATGGCAGTTCATGGGCACAAACATACGCAACAGTTGTAGATGCCCCCTCAACTTCAGCAACAGCAACTCCAACTCAAGTAAGCAATCCACCATATGAAATGTACACAATAGGCACTGGCATAGCAATAATAGTTGTCGTCTTAATAGCCACAGTATTACTGTTGAGAAAAAGACCTTAAACTTTCTTCTTTTCTTTTTTTTTAAAAATATACTACTTGCGAGTGTTTTCATTTTTAGTTTATCGATAGGCATTTATCCTGAAGGCAGTGGCAATGTCTCCCGTACTTCCCTCTCTTAACCTTTTTTCAGTTTAATTCAATTCATTTCTCAAGAAGGGGATAAAAAACAATGACAAAATATACAGATGATGAAGCAGTATTCAATGGTGTTCACTATCATTATTATCGCAGGCTTAAACGGTTTGGGAACCACGAAAATATAAGGGATACGTTAGAAACTAAAGGGATAGGCATTTAGGGTTGAAGTTATTATTTAGAGGAAACGGTTGATGCAAGTTGGCTTTGAAGAAGATACGCGAAGTCTTAGATGGGTGTTGCCCAGAGCAAAAAGTTACTGTTCGCGGCTGGGTTTATCGTAAACGTGAAGGAAAAGAACTCATTTTCCTTTTAATCCGTGACTCAACAGGTGTTATTCAATGCACAGTCAAAAAAACTTGCCCTTGTTGGAGTGAGGCACAAAAATTAACAATAGAATCGTCCCTTTCACTGGAAGGCGTTGCCCGAGAAGATAAAAGGGCACCAGGTGGGTTTGAAGTTTCAGCAGAAAACCTGAATATTATTGGTTTAGCAGAGACTTTTCCAATTTCAAAAGATAAAAGTGAAGAATTCATTCGTGATATGCGCCATCTTTGGTTAAGAAGCAGAAAAATGAATCTTGTTAACCGTGTACGCGGAGAAGTTTTAGAGTCAGCACGTCAATACTTCAAAAGCCAAGACTACACCGAAGTTTCCCCGCCAATGTTCATATCTGCAGCTGTCGAAGGCGGCTCAACATTGTTTGCTCTCAAATACTTCGACCAAGAACTCTACCTAACACAAAGCAGCCAACTCTACCTTGAAATTCTTATGTATTCACTAGAGAAAGTTTACTGCATCGCTCCTTCTTTCCGCGCTGAGAAAAGCAGAACAATTAGGCACTTAACCGAATATTGGCACATGGAAGGAGAATGGCCTTTTGCAGATATGAATGACCTCATGAAGTTTGAAGAAGGCTTAATGACCCATATCTGCCAAAATATATGTGCGAATTGCCAAAAAGAGTTTACCGAATTAGGTGCAGACATTAACAAGCTTAAGGAAGTTAAAGTTCCATTTCCAAGAATCACATACAAAGAAGCAATCGAACGATTAAAACCCAAGAATCCGACGTTAGACTGGGGAGTCGATCTTGGCTATGAGGATGAAAAAGTTCTAGCTGAAGATTTTGGCAAACCATTCTTTGTATACGATTACCCCACTGCCATTAAAGCATTCTACTGTAAAACCTATGCTGATCACCCTGAAGTTGCGATGTCTGTTGACATGATGGTTCCACGCATCGGCGAAATCAGTACTGGCGGCGCAAGAGAAGATAACAAAGACATACTCATTCAACGTATGAAAGCTCAGGACTTAAAACCGGAGGATTACGAATGGTATCTTGACTTAAGACGCTACGGTACTGTGCCACATGTTGGTTTCGGTATGGGTCTTGAGCGACTCTTGGTTTGGATGCTCGATTTGGATAACATCATTGATGCTATTCCATTTCCAAGAACAACCAGAAGATTCTATCCCTGAATTTTCTTTCAATCCCTATTTCTTAAGGTTTAACGCATTACTATTATTGATCGTTTTTTTAATGCCCTATCAATGACTCTACTTTCAATTTGTCTCTGGGTAAACCTAAACTCTCCAAGAGTATTTCCATAGCCTTAACCATTGGTGGGGGACCACAAGCAAAGAACATGTGTTCCTTGTAATCTGGTAATACTTGCTTTATTAGTTCTGAGTTGATTCTGCCTGTTAAGCCTCTCCATTGAGGTGATGGTTGGCTTAGAGTAAAAATTACTTTAAGTTTTTTATTCTGGATTTGCATAGCTTCAAATTCCTGTTTAAAGGCAAGTTCTTTTTCAGTGCTGCAAGCATAGAAGAGCGTGATTTGTGAGTTCAAATGCTTTTCTGTGGCGTTTTTGCAGATACTTACAAATGGTGTTATTCCTATGCCGCCCGCGAGCAACGCTATTTTGGAGTATTCTCCTTGAAATGTTAATTCTCCATAAGGGGCATCTATTCTAGCCCAGTCGCCAACTTTGGAATTTTTCAAAGCTATGGAATATTCGTGGTCGGTTAGTTTTTTTGTAAATTCAATGTGGTCTTTTTCAGTTGGGCTAGAGCTGAAGCTAAATGGTTTGGTTAATTCTTTGCTGCCTTGTTTTATTGTGATGAATAGGTATTGGCCTGGTTTGTAGTCGAATTGGTTTGGTCTTGAAAACCTGAAGCTTGTTATGTCGTATGCGCGAGGTATTATTTGATTGATGGTTGTTTCAAACTTCATAAAAGCACCTGTTACGCATTTTTTTAATGAGTGTTTAGGCTTTAGTACTTTTTGTTATTTTCTTTTAATTACTATTGGCGATGAGTGCAGTATAAGCAAGTTTTTTCTATATTTTGTTCAGTAATAGCTATTTTAGTTAAACGTTCTTCCTGTTTTTTGAGATATCAACCTAAGATTGTAGATTTATAATCGAAAGATATTAAAGCCTAAATACTTAGTTTGAGAGCTTATTTCGGGAAGGGAATTATAGATTGACGCAGCAGTGGCATAATAAAACTGTCGAGCAAGCTTTAGAAGAATTAAAAGTAACCAGTAAAGGCTTAACTACAGAAGAAGTTCAAGAACGACTAAAACAGTACGGACCTAATGAGCTCAAGAAAGAAAAAGGCAAATCTCCAATTAAACTTCTGCTCGGTCAATTTACTGATGTACTAATGATTATACTGCTTATTGCTACAGGTCTCTCCTTTATAGTTGGAGAACACACCGACGCAATTATTATTTTAGCCATAGTAATCGCCAGCGCCACGTTAGGGTTCACTCAAGAATATCGTAGCGAAAAAGCAGTTGAAGCCCTTAAAAAAATGGCTGCTCCCACTGCAAGTGTTCTACGGAATGGCAAAGAAGTTCGAATCCCCGCAGTCCAACTTGTTCCCGGTGATATTATTCTTCTTTATACCGGAGATAAAGTTCCTGCTGACGGTAGAATTATAGAAGCTTTCACGATGAAAAATGACGAGGCACCTCTAACTGGGGAATCCTCTCCAGTTAACAAATCTGTCTTCGAGTTGCCTGATCAAACTCAACTAAATGATCGAGAAAACATGGTTTACACAGGAACTGTTGTTGTTTACGGAAGAGGCAAAGCAGTTGTTACTTCTTCAGGTATGAATACTGAATTTGGTAAAATTGCCCAGATGGTTCAAGCATCTCCTCAGGAGCAGACGCCATTGGAAAAGCGTTTGGGTGCAGTGGGCAAGTGGATAGGTCTCTTAGCTTTAACGGTTGCCATAAGCGTTGGTGTAATCGGCATAGTTGTTGAACAACGTGATATTCTTGAGATGGTTATGTGGGCTATCAGTTTAGCTGTCGCTGCTGTACCTGAAGCTTTACCAGCCATTGTTACAGGTGCTCTTGCCATAGGAATGTACCGCATGGCTAAAGGTAATGCTATTGTTAAACGGTTACCCGCTGTGGAGACACTTGGCAGCACCAGTGTAATATGTAGCGACAAAACAGGCACCATGACAAAAGGCGAAATGACTGTTCGCAGTATCTATGTTAACGATCAAACAATCAAAGTTACAGGAATAGGATACGCTCCTGAAGGCGAATTTCAAGTTGATGATAAAAAAATCGTTCCTGATGAGAGCCTAAAGACTTTGCTTAAAGTTGCAGTTTTATGTAACGACTCTGGACTTGAACAGGACACGCAAACTAAAAAGTGGCTTGTTAAAGGTGACCCAACAGAAGGTGCCTTAGTTGTTGCAGCAGAGAAAGCTGGAGTAAGCAAAGAGGACCTTGACGAGCAAGAACCCCGTGTTTTTGAAGTTCCCTTTTCGTCTGAACGAAAACGTATGACTACTATTCATGTGACTAAGGACGGCAAAAAATTTGCGTATATGAAGGGCGCTCCAGAAATGGTTATGGAACGCTGTAGCAAAATCATTTTAGACGGAAAAGAGAAGCTGTTTACCAAAGAGAGTCAAACGAAACATTTCAAAGTTACTGAAGATTTTGCTCTTCAAGCTTTACGGAACTTAGCTTTTGCCTACAAAGAACTTCCAAATGATCCTGAAGAGTTCAAGGAAGAGATGGAGGAAGGCTTCACCTTTGTGGGTATAATGAGTATGATTGATCCGCCCCGTCCTGAAGTTAAAGATGCCATCGCTGTATGCAAGAAAGCTGGTATACGAGTTGTAATGATTACTGGTGACCACAAACTTACTGCTACTGCTGTTGGCAAAGAGTTGAATTTGCTAACTGAAGCTGAGATGGAAAGTCGTGTATTAACGGGACAAGAGCTTGAGTTAATTACTGATGAGCAGCTTGCTAATCTTGTGGAGAATGTTGTAATTTATGCTCGAGTAGCTCCTGAACATAAAGTTCGTATTGTGAAGGCTTGGAAACAAAAAGATCAAATTGTAGCAATGACTGGTGATGGCGTAAATGATGCTCCCGCGCTGAAAATGAGTGATATTGGTGTTGCTATGGGGATCACAGGCACTGAAGTCTCTAAAGAAGCTTCAGACATGGTTTTAGCAGATGATAACTTTGCTAGCATCGTTAAAGCTGTTAAAGAGGGTCGAGAGATCTTTGATAACATTAAAAAATATTTGACATACCTGCTGCAATGCAACATCATGGAAATATTAGTCATGTTATGTACGGTAATAAGTATTCCTTACATAGCTAGAGCAATTTCGCCAGGTTCAGATGCTGGCTTGATTAGTGATGCAGCCATTGCGTTAACAGCTGTGCAGATACTGTGGATGAACCTTGTTACAGACGGGTTACCCGCTATCGCACTAGGCGTTGATCCAGGAGATCCTGACTTGATGGATCGCAAACCACGCAAACCAACTGAGAGCATCTTTAGCAAGGACGTCAAAGTTTACCTAACAACTATACCAATACTGATGACGATAATGCTCTTAATCGCGTTCTATTCACATACACCTTGGCTAAGTTCATTACACCTTCTAGAAGCTAGAACTCAATTAATGACAGCAATGATTGTGATGGAGTTAGTAATAGCTCTCTCAATGCGATCGCTAAAGTATCCCGTATTCAAAGTTGGACCATTTAAGAACAAATATCTCTGGTATGCAATCCTGTCATCATTCGCCCTTCAATTGGTAATTCTCTATGTACCTGGTATTCAAGTGCTCTTTGATGTACACAATCCTGAACTAATCGACTGGGCAATAGCTGCGCTTTATGGTGCTATAATCTTTGCAAGCATAGAAATCGGCAAATACATAACCTCGCGGAGATCAGACAAGAAGACAGCCGCAAAGCTTTAAAACAAAACGTAGGCAATCATCTGATATCGTAAACAAGGGGAAGCATTGAAAAAATGAGTGAAAAACTCTTAGCAAATCCTGCACCTTTAGGGCTTTTAGGCTTTGGCTTGACAACTGTTCTTCTAAATCTGCACAACGCTGGCTTATTCCCGCTGGATACTATGATTTTGGCTATGGGCTTAGCTTACGGTGGACTTGCTCAGGTAATCGTTGGTATCATGGAATACAAGAAAGGCAACACCTTTGGAACTGTAGCGTTTAGCTCTTATGGACTCTTCTGGTGGTCGCTTGTAGGCTTACTACTGCTACCAAAACTGACTATCTTCACTGGACTTAATGCAGCTACGGAAACTGCAATGGCCGCGTACTTCTTGATGTGGGGCATATTTACTTTCGCGATGTTCTTTGGAACTTTAAAAGCTAATCGGGCACTGCAATTCGTTTTTATGAGCTTAGCAATACTGTTCTTTATGTTGACTATAAGAGAACTAACAGGCAATCCAGTCTTATTTGGCGATGTTACTTTTAATACAATAACTGGCATTGAAGGAGTTATTTGTGGATCTAGTGCTGTATATCTTGGGCTTGCTGAAGTGCTTAATGAAGCTAACAAGAAAACGGTTTTGCCAATAGGTAAAGTATAAAATTTCTATTTCCTTTTTTCTTTTTTTAAGGGAATTTTTTTATGATTTTTTAGGTAAATAAGTTGTGTTGTCTGTTGTTTTTTTGTTATTTAATCTACATTATAGGTTTCAATTTTTACCCTGTTTAATGTGTGAGGTTAGCGGAGTGTTCTTAAATTATTCGTTTATGGACTAATCTTGAATTTTTAATTTAATATTTATATATTTGTGGTGTGAATTGCTTGGGATATGGCGTTTTTTTGTTTAAAATTTAACTATTAGTTTAATTAATAATTGAATTATAGGTTATCACTTTTAACTTGTTGAAATATTGTTTGATTTTGGAGCTAAGAAAGTAACAATTTATTGTTTTGTTTTACATGATTTGGTTAAAAAAACTTATATTTGATTAGGGGTTATGTGGGGCTAGAAAAGTTAAGGAATGAGAGCATGTCAGAGGCTAGTTTACCGTTCAACGAAAAATATAGCCCAAGTATTGCCCAATTTTCTTCAGGACAAATACGAAGGCAAGAATGGGAAAAATCCCTTAAAAACCCACAAGAATTTTGGACTGAAAAAGCAAAAGCGATTGACTGGTTCAAGCCGTTTAGTAAAGCACTAGATGACTCCAATCCGCCGTTCTATAAGTGGTTCCCTGACGGCGAACTGAACATTTCTTACAACGCTCTTGATAGGCATATTAAAGGTCCACGTAAAAACAAGCTTGCCTACATTTGGGAAGGAGAAATGGGGGAGATTAAAACATATACTTACTATCAGCTTTACCGAGAAGTTAACAAGCTAGCAAAAGTTCTTCAAAGCTACGGTATCAATAAAGGCGACCGTATTGCAGTGTTTTTGCCAGTTATCCCTGAGCTACCTATCTCTTTGCTTGCAACCGTACGCATTGGAGGTGTTCATGCTGTTGTCTTCTCTGGTTTTAGTGCTGAAGCTCTTGCGGACCGTGTAAACGATTCCGGTGCCTCGGTGCTTATTACTGCAGATGGCTCCTTCCGCAGGGGTAAACCCGTAGCAATTAAAGACACTGCTGATCGTGCATTACCAAATATGCCTAACATAAAGAAGGTCATTGTTGTAAAGCGTACAGGTCAGCCAGTTAAAATGCAAGAAGGACGCGACGTATGGTACAGTGATGCGTTAGCGGCTGCCGGTGCAAATGCTTATGTTGAACCTGCAAGCATGAAATCATCTGATCCACTTTTCATACTTTACACTTCTGGAACTACTGGTAAACCAAAAGGCGTACAGCATGGTACAGGCGGTTATCTTGTTTGGGCGTATTGGACTTTTAAGTGGGCTTTTGATCCAAAAGACGATGATATTTACTGGTGTGTAGCTGACATAGGATGGATTACTGGTCACACATACAATGTTTATGCTCCGCTTAGCCATGGTGTAACTGCGTTTCTTTTTGAAGGCACACCTGACTTTCCAGCACAAGACCGTTGGTGGTCAATGATAGAGAATCATGGTGTAACTATTCTCTATGGCACTCCAACTGCTGTGCGTATGTTCATGAAGTTCGGTGAAGAATGGGTTAACAAACACGACTTAAGCACATTACGTATCTTGGGTTCCGTCGGTGAACCAATTAATCCTGAAGCTTGGAAATGGTACTATCGGGTAATCGGTAAAGAAAGACTTCCAATTATTGATACTTGGTGGCAGACAGAAACAGGCGGTTTCATGATTTCCCCAACTAGTGGCATAGAACTTACACCTCTTAAACCAGGCAGCGCAACTTTTCCAATGCCAGGAGTCAACGTAGACATCTATAACGAGCAAGGCCAACCCTTACCCAACGGTAACAAAGGTGTTCTAGTGATTAAGTCACCTTGGCCAGGTATGCTTAACACACTTTGGAAGGATCCTGATAGATTCAAATCAGCATACTTTGGTAGATGGCCAGGAATTTATGTTTCAGGAGACTACGCTATTCGCGACCAAGAAGGATACTTCTGGTTACTAGGCCGATCTGATGAAGTTCTAAAAGTAGCAGGACACCGAATTGGCACTGTTGAACTTGAAAGTGCATTGGTTTCTCATCCGGCTGTATCTGAAGCAGCAGTTATGGGTAAAGAAGATACTGTTAAAGGTGAAGTTCCAGTAGCATTCGTAACTTTACGTAGCGGCTTCCAACCATCTGACGAGCTTCGATTAGAACTCATAAAGCATGTTCGAACAACAATTGGACCAATTGCAACTCCAGACGCAGTTGTATTCGTTAACAAGCTTCCGAAGACACGCAGCGGCAAAATCATGCGCAGACTCTTAAAAGCAGTCCTAACAGGTGCACCATTGGGCGATACTTCAACTATTGAAGATGAAGGTTCAATCGACGATATCAAAGCAACCTATAACGACTTGCGTAAGCAGTTAGATAAGAAAGCTTAAAACAACATTTACCCTTTTTTTTAGGGTTTCATTTTTTTTATTTTAATAAAAAAAGATTATGCTTTGTTTTTTTGATTGCTGGTTTTAGAAGCGGAATTTGTGGCTTTTTGAAACATCTGCGCCCATTTCTTTAGATAACTGTTCAATTAATGTTCGTTGTTGACTGGTTAATTTTTCTGGAACAGCTATGCCTATTCGAACTATTAAGTCGCCTTTGCCGTATCCTCGTAGTCGTGGCATGCCTTTTCCTCTTATGCGTATGACTTCGTTAGCTTGTGTTCCTGAACGAATTTTTAGGGTTGTCGGTCCCTCAAGTGTTGGTACTTGGATGTCGGCTCCTAATGCTGCTTGGGGGAAAGTGATCATTTCAACGCGGTATAGGTCGTCTCCTTCGCGTACGAATAGTTGGTTAGGTTGGATGTGGACTATGACGTAGAGGTCTCCTGTTTCACCCATGTTTGGTCCTACTTCGCCTTCTCCTCGGAGTCGTAGTTGGTAGCCGTCGTCTATGCCCATTGGGATTTTTACCGTGATTTTTCGTTTTTTCCTTGCAAGTCCTGAACCGTTACAGTTGCTGCATGGGGTTTCAATGATTCTTCCTTTACCTTTGCAGGTGGGGCATGGTACAACTTGAACAAACATGCCAAAGCCGCTTTTACGCATGTTTTGAACTCTGCCTTGACCGTTGCATTTGGGGCAGATTTTTACGTTTGTGCCTGGTTTGGCTCCTGATCCTCCGCATACTTCACAATGTTCGGTTCTTGGGATCAGGATTTCTTTTTCTGTGCCTTTTGCGGCTTCTTCAAGGGTTATTTCTAAATTGTAGGCTAGGTCTTGTCCACGGTTGCTTTGTTCGTATCCGCCGCCAAATCCTCCACCGAATATTGTGCGGAATAAATCACCGAAGCCGCCGACATCTCGGAATATGCTTTCGAAGTCTGCTCCGCGGAAGATGTCTTCTCTTGTGTATTGTTGGTCAAATCCTTGGTGTCCCATGGTGTCGTATTGTTGGCGTTTTTGGTCGTCAGATAGTACTGCGTATGCTTCGCTGATTTCTTTGAATTTTTCTTCTGCGTCTGCTGCTTTATTTCTGTCTGGGTGATATTGCATGGCGAGTTTTCTGTATGCATCTTTGATTTCGTCTTTGGATGATTCTTTTTTGACGCCTAGAACCTCGTAGTAGTCTCTTTTTTCAGCCATTACACTTTACCGTTAAGTATAGTTATTTTGTAAACTTCTTTAGCACAAGACCTAAATTTATACCATTTCCCTATTTTGGACATGTTTTTGTATGTTGAAACTTTTCTTGTCTATTAGTTGTTGCCGCCGAGCCCCTCGTACACAACAACTTCCAACGGGTTGTGTTTTAGGTTGTTTTTTACTTTTAATTGATGCTGACGTTTGCTTGTTAGTTGTGGGTTTGCCACAAGTCTCTTTGCTATGATAATTTTTCTGAAAAATTGTTTGTTGGAACTTTTCTTATCAATTAGTTGTTGGATCTTGACCCTAAATCACAATAACTTCCAAGGGATCTTTTATTTTACAAAATGACATAAAAATTATTCAATTATAACCCTTGATAAGTTCAATTTTCTTGTATTTACCGCAAAAAAATAATTCTATTTACTTGCTTTCTTTTTACGGATTTTGCCAGAGTGTTTAT
>CAZXGX010000011.1:0-13632 GCA_964640475.1 uncultured Candidatus Bathyarchaeia archaeon | reverse complement strand
AAAAAATAATTCTATTTACTTGCTTTCTTTTTACGGATTTTGCCAGAGTGTTTATTCATTTTTTCTTCACAGAGGGCAGGCTTCCATTTGCATATGCCTTCAAGTATTTCTTGAAGATAATATTCAATTTCTTCATTTGTTAAATCCTTAGAACGATCAATTCTGTAAACCACTGCGCCTTCTTTTCGACTTACAGTAACTTCCAATAGAAGGTTTTTATCCATCAGGTTTTCAGCCTCTGATTACATTGAATTAACTTTCAATATAAACTTTTAAAAACTCATATGCAACGCGATTAAATTAAAGCAATTCTATTTTTGTGACATTATTGCTTGGTATATCTTATTGGCGATTAATTCTGCACCCAAACTGTTAGGGTGGACTCCATCAGGGAAATAATCAGAATAATCAGATAGCGCTGAATATACATCTATTAATGGCTGGTCAGTCTGCTTTGCCGTTTCTTCTATAAGGGGGATTACAGTAAGCTTAAAGAATGACGTGTCCATTTTGCCGGATTGATTGCTGAAAATTGGCGGTGGCAGCACAATCCATACTTGTGGTGTGCTCGAAAGTGCCTGAAAAACTGCAACCATCTCGACATAGTCGCTTACGAAGCTTGTGTTGTATTGGTGAAGGCTTGGTTGGGCGTCATTGGTTCCTAACATAATTATTACGATGTCAGGTTGAAATTCCAAGGTGTCTTGAAATTTTGTTGTGTTCATGTATGGCGTTTCTGATTTAAGCGAGACAGTAGTTGAGCCAGCCCCAAAATTGCAGAGCCAATAGCTCTCGTTACCCAGCAGATTCCACAGGTCGTATGGGTATTCGCTTGATTGTGTGAGACTATCTCCGACACATGCAACCCGGATTATTTCAGATTTAGAGTTTTGAGTAAACAAAATGTATGCTGTTGCAGTAGCTGAAGCAACGAGCAGTATGGCTAATCCAATAGCCAACAGTTTGCTGTTATTTTTGTTCATTGTGTTATCAGCTTACCCGATTAGTCTATTGAAATATGGTATTTTTTTAAGTAATAGAAGTATCGCAAGAGAAATAAGCAGTACAATCACTGCCAGCAATGGGACCTCAATAATTGGATTTAGCAAATCACGATTAATTGTGAATCCAAGATAGCCTTTTTGAATAGACTCATTGATCATAACGTGAATCAGGAAAATGCCCAACGTGTTTAGACTAATTATCTTGAGTACTTTATTCCGTATTGGGGGCTTGTTTTCTTTCTGCTCCGATGGCGGCTGAACAGTGAGCAACAGCAGAAACAGGGCTACTGAGGACAATATCACAGTTGGGCTAAAATACTGTTGGAAGAAGTACATCTCTGAACCCCCAACTGTAGCCGCCATTACGTAAGTGCCAAATGCAGTTAAAGCAATTCCAAGAATAGCCAAAATTGCTGGAGTTTTACGACGCATTTTTACCGTGGCAAGAAAAATGCCTAAGACAAGGTAACCTACGTATCCAGTTAATGTGAAAAGATTGTCAGTTAATTCAAAAGTGGTAAATAAACCAAAAAATGGTAGAATAGATACTCCAATTATCCATAAAGTTATGAAATATTTTACAACAATTGCCTCAGCATGAGCAATAAAAATGCGTAATATTGGTGTGAACAAGTATAGGCCAACTAGTACATAGAGGTACCAAAATTGAGTGTAAGGACCGTTGAGTACGCCTTGAATAATGGTGTCTACTGTGAATGGAATGTTTAAGACCAAAAAGTCCCACGCAAAATAAGTAGCGCCCCAAAACAAGGCTGGCAAACCTATTCTAGCCCATCTTTTCTTGAAAAATACGCTGAGCGTATCATTTTTTTCTGGCTGAAGCAGAAGAGCGCCTGTAAGCATTAAAAACAATGGAACTCCAATTACTGCAAGACTCTGGTAAATATCAACAATAACCCAGCTGGCAAAATCTAACTGGCTTAATTGACTTAGTTCCTGAGGAGTTATTATGAATCGGCCTGCTGCATGAAGAAGTGGGACTGCTAACATGGCTATTGTTCGAATTAGGTCAACATATACAGGTCGTCCTCTGATCAGGTTTAAGTTTGGAATCTTAGAGGATTCTACTGATAATGTTGAACTGTTCGCGGTGGAATTTAGGATGGCTTCTGAAAAAGACTGTTTAGGTGCTTTATCATCTTTGGGGTCAGTAAACAATGTATTTAATTGTTCTCCCATGCCCGTCACCTGTAAAATGGATGGAAAGCTTTTATGATTAAAGGATTCTCGTAAAGGTTCCTTGACTAAACGTTAGTAAAGATTTCTTGACTAAACCTGCGTTGGAATTTAACATCCGACTTCACATAATATTGCCTTAAAAAACGTCAATAGACATCTGCCAATATAACCCATCAATATGGACCTGACGAGCTTTCTTGATGCATTTGGAAGCTTGTATTTGTATTACTTGCTCATTGAGGGGGAGTTTAGTTTATATTAGCCTTAAAGGCAACCTTATTGTTTTGGCATTTAAAGCTTCATTAGGGGACTACGAAGGGATATTTATGCAAGAAAAAAAAGTTAACTCGGTAATGACAGAAGAAAGCGTAGTCTCTAAAGTCAAAGAACTAATGGAAACCCTTGACCATATAAAAAAGTACAATACACTCTCTAGTTCGCTAAAGAAATTTTCACTCATAGTCATCGGTTCAATTGTAGTCTCTCTTGTAGTTAGCATCTCGCTCTCAATTTTAGGAATTGACTATACACCAAGAAGCACTCAAAGCTTTTTCTACGGTTTCATGCTATCTCTTATACCATTAATAGGCATAGTACTTGGAGTATTTTACGTTAGAAGACAGGTAAATGCAACCAAGACAGGCGAATGGAAAGAGAAACTTTCAGGAGGATTTCCTTCAGCTTTGGAAATTTTGATTGAGCTTGATTGGAATAAAACCCTTGATGAAATCTCAAGGGGAAAATTTAGTTACACGATTTATGGATTACTAAAAACAGCCGCTTATTGGTTGGTTACGTTTTTTGGTCTGCAACTGGTTGGGAACGGTTTGACAATTTATTTCTTGCAACAAGCAGTTTTTTTCAAAAATTTTGTATCGGTGGCGATTGCTTTAATTCTTGTTCTTTTGTTACTAGGTCGTGACCTTTTTAGACGTTATAAAGAGATTCATGCGTTAGATATGCTCTTTTTGGAGCTACGGTGGTTTAGCTTTGAGTTACGGAGAGCCGAGTTCTAAGCCTGATCTCTACGTCATCGCCCGCATAATCAAGGCGTTGAAAGAGAAAAACAGAATGAACAAGACCGCTCTTGCCACTTCCACAGGATTGGCATATGATAAACTGATTAAGTATCTATCTTGGATGTCCGAGAAAGGTTTCACTAAAGTAGACGAAAACGGTTTTGTCGTTTTAACCAAGACAGGGTCAGAGGCATACGACGACTTAGTGCAATGGATAATGAAGTATGTAGGGCAACTCAAGTTCCCACGACTACGTCTACGAACCTGACTGTATTTAGCCGCACGCCCTTCTATTACTCCCTCCGAATGAGTCCGACTTTTAAGTAGCAGCCACGTTACAGCTTTAAAAAAAGGTTACACTATGCCATCAATTGAAGCAGTAAATTTAACAAAACAATATGGCGCATTCACCGCTCTATCAGACCTAAACTTGAAGATTGAGGGTACCAAATGCGTCGGTTTCTTAGGACCTAATGGGGCAGGAAAGACAACTGCCCTGAAAATGTTTACCGATCTAATCAGACCATCTAAGGGCGAAGCCCTGATTAACGGCGTCAACGTGCGTACACAAAAGAAAAAAGCCCTAGCATCAGTGGGCACACTTATTGAAACACCTGAAATTTACTCATCGCTCACTCCCAGAGAGGGATTAACGATGATTGCGGAAATTCGAGGGATACCACATGAAGAACGAAAGAAATGCGTAGAGGAAGTCATAGCCGAATTACGCATGGAAGAATGGATTGACAAACGCGTGGGCAAATTTTCCAAAGGTATGAAACAAAGAATCTGCATTGCCTCTACGTTGCTCGGCAATCCAAAAGTTATCCTTTTAGATGAACCAACTTCCGGGCTTGACCCCCGAGGCATGAGCGAAGTTAGAGATATCATCAAGTCACTTAAGGGCAAAAACAGGCTCATATTCATGAGTTCCCACATACTTAGCGAGGTTTCCGATGTCTGCGACGAAGTAGCCATGATAAACCACGGCAAATTAATCATTTATGACACTATTCCTAAGGTTACTGCCAAGTTTTCAGGTGGAAACAACATTGTACAAGTTGGATTACTAAACTCAGTGAATGCCAAAATCACCAAAACCATAGCAGCCTTACCAGACGTAGTTAACGCAGAAAAAATAGATGATAAAGACCTGAAGATAAGCTTCACTGGAGGTTTAACCGTGCAAGAACGCATTCTAAACGAACTAGTAAAACTCAATATCGGCGTAGTAAGCTACAAAGCGGCTTCATCCGAACTCGAAGAAGTGTACCTCAAACTCATTACATCAACGTTGTGATAAACATGACTCTGACTAAATCTGAATCAAAAAACACAGTACCCAGCAGCATCACCCACGTGGGAGTAATTACGAAGTATTCCCTCCTTGACTATATACGGTCTCGTAAATTTTTCATAATGCTGACCATAACAATCCTGATAAGCATACTTCTCACATTTGTTGTGGGTTACTATCGCCCAGCTAGTTTCCTTTCATCTGACTTAACATTCTACAATAACTGGTGGGGAACAAGCGTTACCTATGTAATAATACTTTCAGGAATCTTCTTTGGCGGCGACGCAATCTCAGGTGAATTCCAAAATAAAACAGGCTACTTTGCAGTCCCAAACCCCATCAGGCGCACATCAATATACATCGGCAAATGGTTAGCAGCTTTCATAGCATCCTCAGTTATACTAGGCGTCTTTACGCTAATTACAGTTGGAAACGGATTATACTACTTCTCGGGTATTCCATACCAATTCGCTGAGTCACTACTGTTCGCGTTGTTCTATCTGGCTGCAGTTCTAGGTTTCACATTCTTCTTCAGTTCACTGTTTAAAAGCAGTTCCATGTCAATTATTGTTACAGCAATACTCTTCCTGTTCGCTTTCACGCTGATTCAAACACTCGTCTCATCACTTGTTCAAATTGAACCTTGGTTCCTCCTTACTTACGGTTCTCAAATCATAGGCAACGTGCTAACAACAACCTACCCAGACCATATAACCACTACCAGTGGTCCAGGAGGTGGTATTGCACTTACAACGTATAACGCGACAATTCCTGAAGGACTTGCCATAATAGGAATATACTTTGCAATCACCGCAATCTTGGGGCTGGTGCTCTTTAAAAGAAAAGAATTCAACTAAGTAAAGTAAAATTGTGTGTGGGCAAATAACCACACTTTTTTGTCACTGAACGTAAATGTTAATTAGATATATTTCTTATTAGGCTCCAAGATTTTTAGCTAAACCATTGTTTCTTCGGGGGAGTACGCTTCTAATGAATTCAAGTGGCATAAGCGATTTCTTTGCAATATCCTCAACTTTGAGCCCTTGTTTGTGAAGCCTTAGGACAACATCAGTCATGGATTCAGCAATCTCAATGATATGATTATCTGGGTCATAGATCCTAAACGCTCGTTGCCCCCAAGGATGCTCCATTATCGAGTGAATAACCTTAACTTGCTGCTTCAGCAAATTATCAAATAAGTCCTCAAGGTTGCCTGACTCAAAATATATCTCAGCATTATTTGCTCCAACCTGCGTCTGTTTAGCTTTTTCTTTATAAATAGTGTTTAATGCGTAATTTTTTTCCCAGATACTCAGTCCGCCTTCAAATCCAACGTTTGCTCCAAAGTCAGCAACAATTTTTTGTCCTAAAACCACATTGTAGAAGTGTTTTGACTTGTTAACGTCTGAAACAAAAAATACAGCTGAATGATATTTAGGCGGTGAATTCTGAGGAGTTGTTTGCGTCATAATTTTCCCGAAGAAACCTATGAAGTTAGTGTGTATTTATGATTTATTGATTTGTTTTTGTTATAGGGAAAAGGGAAAAAGCAAGCTATTATATATTTTTCAACGCAATACAACCTATCAGTTTTAGGCGAGAAGCATGTTGGGAACACAAACATCCAAGCACAGCACACAAGGAAATATAACTGTACTCTTTCAGGGTGACAGCATTACTGATGCAGGGAGAGACTACTACAAAAGTGATGATTTAGGCTGGGGTTACCCCTCAATTGTCGCTGAAGCATTCAATGCGAAGTATCCCCAAAAGAATGTTAGATTCCTAAGCCGCGGAGTCAGCGGGAACACAGTTGCAGAGTTAAGAAGCCGTTGGCAAACTGACTGCTTAGACTTAAAACCCGATGTTGTGTCTATCCTTATCGGCGTTAATGATGTACTGGGAAAGTTCTTTTGGCGTAACTTCACACCTGGCAATTTTGCGGCTGATTACAGGAGCATTCTTCAGCAGACAAAAGCTGCTTTAAACTCTAAAATAGTTCTGATGACTCCTTTTATGCTTCTTGAGCCTGCTGAGAGCATGTTCAATTTGGATCTTAACGAGAAGATTGAAGTGGTTACAGCACTTTCAAAAGAGTTTGGAACGTCTCTAATTCCGCTTCACAGCATCTTTGCACAAGCTGTACAAAGAAAAGAGCCTTCTTACTGGTCAATTGACGGCGTCCATCCCACAATCAAGGGGCACACGTTGATAGCTCAATCATGGCTTGAAGTCATGTCCCAATGTCTAATTTAATTTATTGTAGACTTATTGATCAGTTTTTATCCAAGTAGAGAGAGCAAATTCATACCCAGCAGAAGCAATACACCTTCAGCGATACAGAGAAAGCCTAGTATTGCTAAAACTGGCCAAGATCCTAAAATCATGCCAAAAAGTTTTGTTAGGTCTTCAAAAAACTTGAATGTAATGAAAACTATCAATGCTGGAATAAGAAAGACAGCTAAATAAATCCACATAGACGAAAATCCTAAAACCGTTGCCGGCAACGGGAAAAACCAGTAAAGAAGCCCAACACATGCAAGCCCTGCAACTAACCCAAATAATGCGCTAAAGGGAATTTTGCTTATCGGTTTTAATGTTAACCCTAAACCTGTGACTATTAGTAGAGCCCAAACTTCGAGACTCCAAACTTCACCGAGAATAGAGACTGCTCCAGTCACTATCAGCAGGATTCCGATAAAGAATCCAAAAAACTCCAGAACTTTAATGCCACCTTCAACTTTGTCTTTAACAAAAAATCTGATTATTCTCAGGATACCAAATACTCCGCCAAGTACCAGAATGTATGGCACAAGATCAAATAAGAAGGCTAACATTGAGAGATCCAAGAGTCAACACCAGTCTCATAAATGCATGCCGCAAACTTAAGACTATCCCTAAAAATTTTAATTTACGCCAAATCTACGATTTTAACATAGAGGGCTATGCTATTACAATTTTAATTATAAATTCATAAATCACTATAATATCTGCCACACTAAGCTGCTGTCAGATATCCCCTTAACTTCAGCCCCACAAGGAACTCGAATTAAAGCAGTTATCTTTGCAAATGAACCTGAAACAAATCTTCCTTTAGGTGGAGATCCAATAGCAGAAAGTGAACAATCATTAATTAACCAGACAATATCTGGTCAATGGTTTAGCTCTACAATTAACTATTCTGCTAAGCTAAACACAACTTACCGGATAGGATACTACTCAGACGCTTTAACGCAATATGCATATAATCTAAATAATGACTATTTGACTGTAACTTCGCAGCCTAAAATAGAAAATTCAAATTGGCTTCCTGTAAGCTGGTCTTATGAAGAAAAAAGCATCCTGAGCATGTGCGCAGTTTACACACCTGCAGAGTTGCAATCAGCAGAGGATGAATTGCCACTTGAGACCCAAGTTAATTCAATCAACCTAATGCCGGATACCGTTTTTATACTGCTAATTATCTGCGGTGAAACAATCATTTTTGTTAAAGGCAAGAACCTAAAGAAAAAATAATTACTTATCTTTTTTCTCATTTTTAATTGATAATTAATTTAATTACTAATCTTTTTCTACACCTTTTCAAGAAAGATACTTTCTGAATCTACATTATCAGTTCATAAATTATTTTATTATATTCACACAAACTCCAAACCGTCGGGACCTATTATGGTAAACATAACAACTAAGGAAGAAAAGAAAAGTCTTACTCAAGAAATGGGCACATCATGCCAAATCGAAGCATTAGATGAAGATTTTATTGAAACACTTCAAAGTCTAAGAACTAACGAATCAAGTCTTATTGAACAAAAAGAGCACCTGACTAATCTGCTAGGTCAACTTGAAAACAAAGCCAAAGACGAAGTTGAAAAAAGAAAACGCAAAGTTGGCAGGCTTATTTCAGAGGTTGATGATCTGAAGAAAAAATGTGAGAAATACGCTAATTTGATAAACTCCGAACTTGCCTTGGAGTGAGGTTCAACTGCAAATTAGAAATGCTCTAACACAACTTCTTTTTTCTAAGCAAACTTACCATTTGTTATTTTTATGGTCTCTTACATGGTTCTCTTATTGGTTATTCATGAAAGGTCAATATACTCCAATTAATACAGCTGGAACAGCAGTTTCAGCAGCACTTCTTGTATCCTCACAATTTTCAGGGGTCAGAGCACTTTTTGGCAGAGCAAGAAGCAGAGGAAAAAATAGAATAGCTGAGGTAGAATCCAGTTCAATAACTGCATCACCTCCAGTTCCTGAAGCAACCATCACAATTGAAGCCTCCCAAGAGCACAATTTAAGAGAAGAAATTCTTACAGAAACACAGCTTCAAATACAAACCCTCAACGTTGACGATTTAAAACAAAACGACCTTGAAGTTTCAAACGAAACCTCTTGCATAATCCAAGATGAAATTACCGAAGTTAAACCTGAAGATAACACCATAACTTTAGTGCAAGTAGAAAACAGTAACAAAGAAACACTTGAAACACAACGCACAGAAGATGCATACAATGAGGCTCCAAAGAAAACCCGAAAACTAAAAAAACACACAACTGAAATCCCAATAAAGTTAGCAGAAAATACGCAGCCACCTCCCAATACAGATGCTGGACAGCAAGAGTTTGAGTCTCTTATGCAAATAGCAGAAGCAAATGCCAAAGCAGAATATAGCCTAACTGAAGAAAGACAAAACAACTGTACGCCAAAAAATGCTCCCCAAGAACAAGCGCCATCAGCAACTAATGGCTGCCCAAAGAATCTTGCCTACTATAACCAGACACCTAAACCCAAAGAAATACCTGCTGAATGCTTGACTTGCAGTAAATTGATAGCTTGTGTTTGCCGCACAAGCAACTAATCTTTTTTAACTTTATAATAGAAATGAAATTAAAAAAAAGAAAAAAAAATTGAGTTTTAAGTAGACTACTTTACTTTATAGTCGTCTGAGTCGACTACGTGTTCGCCTTCGGATCCTTGAGAGTCGCTTGGTGGCGCTTCTGGTCCTGCACCTGACTGTGGACCTGCTTGCGCTTGTTGCTGTTTTGCTGCTTCGGCTGCTGCTTGTTGGTAAACTTTAGTTCCGACTTCTTGGAGAACTTTCTGTAGAGTATCTGATTTTGTTTTTATTTGTGTCATGTCATTGCTTGCAATAGCATTTTTAAGCTCTGTAACTGCTGTATCAATTTTACCGGTTTCTTCAGTTGAAAGTTTACCTGCAAGATCTTGCTTGGTGCGTTCTGCAGTATAGATCATGCTGTCCGCGGTGTTACGTAGTTCCGCTTCTTCCTTCTTCTTTCTGTCTTGCTCAGCGAATTGTTCAGCGTCTTTGATTAAACGTTCTTTTTCTTCTTTGGATAGTTTAGTTGAAGCTGTTATGGTGATTCTTGATTCTTTGCCTGTACCACGATCCTTGGCAGTTACGTTGAGGATGCCATTTGCGTCAATGTCAAAGGTAACCTCAATTTGTGGTACTCCTCTTGGTGCTGGAGGCAAATCGACGAGATTAAATTCACCTAGCGATACGTTGTCTGATGCCATTGCTCGTTCACCCTGCAATACATGAATAGTTACTGCTGTTTGGAAGTCCGCTGCTGTAGTGAAAACTTGACTACGTTTAGTTGGGATGGTTGTGTTTTTGTCTAATACTTTAGTCATTACTCCACCCATGGTTTCAACACCCAACGAAAGAGGTGTAACATCAAGTAATAGTAAATCGGTGACTTCGCCTGTAATGACTCCTGCTTGGATTGCTGCGCCAATAGCAACACATTCCATTGGATCTAAACCGCGTTCAGGTGCTTTACCAAGAATTTGCTCAACAAATCTTTGTACGAGAGGCATTCTTGTCATACCACCAATAAGTATGATTTTGTCAACTTGCTGTGGCGTTAGTTTTGCATCTTCCAGAGCTTTTAGTAAAGTTGGCCTTGTTCTTTCAACTACGGGTTGTGCAAGTGATTCAAGCTTGGTTCTTGTTAGGGTCATGTGTAAGTGTTTTGGTCCTGAAGCGTCTGCTGTAAGAAATGGTAGGTCAATGTCAGTACTCATCAAGGTTGAGAGTTCAATCTTTGCTTTTTCGGCTGCCTCTTTTAATCGAGACATTGCCATTTTGTCGCCACTAACGTCAACTCCTGTTTGACGTTTGAACTCATCAAGGACAAAGCTCATTATTGCTTTGTCAACATCGGTTCCGCCAAGCTGTGTATCACCACTTGTGCTTAAGACTTGGAAAACTCCTTTGCCAAAGTCCATTAGAGTAACATCATGAGTTCCTCCGCCAAAACTAAAAACAAGGATTTTCATTTCCTGCTGAAGCTTATCAATACCGTACGCGAGGCACGCAGCGGTTGGTTCATTGATGATACGCATTACTTCAAAACCAGCAATTTCTCCCGCATCTTTGGTGGCTTGCCGTTGATTATCGTTAAAGTGCGCTGGAACCGTAATGACTGCTTTACGTATAGTTCCACCTAGATATGTTTCGGCGTCTTTCTTTATCTTTTGAAGAATAAACGCTGAAATCTGTTGTGGGGTGTACTGTTTTCCATAGGCGTTTACTTTATAGTCGCTACCCATTTTGCGTTTAATTTCGTAAATGGTGCCTTCTGAGTTGGTAGTGGCTTGACGTTTAGCTGGTTCACCTACCAATAGTTGTCCTTCTTTCGTGAAAGCAACCACTGATGGGAACATTTTTCCAGCCATAGTTGGTCCTTCCGCACTTGGAATCACAGTGGAATGTCCGCCTTCATAAATAGCGGCTGCTGAATTTGTTGTTCCCAAATCAATTCCTAATACTTTTTCACTACTTTTTGAATTACTCATTTAATTTTTTCCTCCGGTTTGTTATTTTGATTTTTTTCAGATGATTTAATTGCTACTTTTACTATACTTGGACGTATTACGCGTCCCTTCATTGTGTAACCCTTTCTAATCTGTTCGATGATGGCACAGTCTGGTACATCATCGCGTTCTTCTGTGAAAATGGCGTTATGCAATGAGGGGTCTAAAACTGTTCCCTCTGAACAATCTATGCATGAGACACCTTCTAGCTCAAGTACTTTTTTTAGCTTTTTTAGCGTCATTTCGACACCATCGAGCATATTCTTTTGAGGACTTTCTCCGCATTTCCCAACTTTAACTGCTAACTCTAACTCATCAACAATGTCTAGCAGTTGAGTTACTAAGCGTTCGTTGCAGTGATTTTTAATTTGATCAGTTTCGCGGTCGAATCGCCTTTTTAGGTTTTCAAAGTCAGCTTGCATATACTTTAGTCTTGTCAGGTATTCTTCTGATCGCTTCTTTTCACATTCGAGAAGCTTTTCAGCATCAAGTGCTTGGGTTTCTTTGTCATCTACCATAAATGATTAGCTCCTTATGCTTTACCTTAAGCGATGTATTTTTCCTTTTTTGTATCCATTGCTTTCGGCTGTTCTGCTGGCAATGCTGGAGGTTGATCGCTGGCTATCATGTTGGATTGTTCAATGAGTTTTTTGAATATAATTTCAGCTACTAGATCTCCTACTGCTTCTTCCTTGAGTTCAGCGTTGAAGAAGTGTTTCTTAAAGGATTCAGTAATTTCGTTTTTGTCGACGATGATTGAGGGGTTTGTACTATCGTTCCATGCTGCAGTCATTAGTTTATGGCCTAATTCTATGAAGATGTTGACCATTGTAGTGTAGTCTATGTCAAATGGGGTGTCTCCTGTTAGGAATCGGCCTTTTGCGAGCAAGATTTTTTTATCGTTTTCAGGGGTTACAGTTAAGCTTCTGCGCATATATTCACCAGTGTTTTATGCGGCTTTGCACCGCTTCACCTATTGCACACGTGTGCATTCTTGCTTATAAATTTTGTTTATCCTTACAAAATAAATTAACCATGTCCTGCTTATAATTATCAGAGTTGCAGTCAGCAGATATCAAAAAAATCAGAACAGAAACTAAGCATTCATACCTAGCAAATCCCAATCAAACGTTTTACAGAAAACCTTAAAAATTGAACCTTCTAAAACATAATTGGTGAGTGACTTGGTAGATTTTTCGACCATTATAGGCAAAAAAGTCATCTGTGCAAACGGATACATTCTGGGAGAAGTCAAAGGAGCTAACATTGACACCAAAACCTGGCAAATAACCCAAGTATATTTGAAATTAACTGATACAGCAGCTGAAGAACTCGGATATAAGAAACGTTTCAGGAGCTCAAATGTTGCCATGCCTGTCAAATTCATAAAAGCAGTAGCAGACGTTGTAACAGTATATCCTTCACTTAAAGAACTAACTGAAAGCAACGAAATAAATCCATATTGAGAAAGGCAAATAACAGTTTTTCTCTGTATTCTAAACCTGCTTTAATTGTTGTCTTACTTTTAACGCAGTTTGCTCAAGCATTTTATTTTCAAGAATTTTTAATTCACGAAAAGGTTTGTTTTTTTGCCCCTCATACATCGGTATAACATGAACATGCAAATGAAAAATATCTTGATTTGCAGCTCTTCCATTTTGCTGGATTATGCTGACACCGTCAGCTTTAACAGCTCTCTTAACAGCCATGGCAACGGCTTTAGTAACTTGATGCACTTGCCCTAATAGTTCTGCTGGTATATCATAGACGTCAGCAAAATGATCTTTAGGAATAATAAGTGTGTGTCCTTCATTTACAGGTCTAATATCCAAAAAAGCCAAAACATTTTCATCCTCGTAGATTATGTTTGATGGGACTTGCCTTTGAACTATTTTACAGAAAATGCAGGATTCGTCAGACTTCAAAGCTATTCACCTTTAAACCTTCATGGCTAATACTTAATCAACTAGTTTATATGTTTGCCAACATCATATTTCCCTTCAACCTAATAGGGAGACCAAATTATGACCCAACTTGAAGATAAAGTACGAGAAGAAGTTGGTAAAGTACAGGATCCAGAAACTGGGCAATCTTTTGAAGAAATGCAAATGATTGAAAGCGTAAAAGAAAACGAGCCAGGTATTGTAACGGTTGAGTTTGTTCCTACAAGTCCATTTTGTCCAATCGCGTTTAAGCTGGCATCTGATCTTAAAGTAGCAGCAAAATCAGTTCCTGGTGTAAAGAAAGCAATAGTTTTTTGTCGTGGACATGC
>CAZXGX010000010.1:0-30024 GCA_964640475.1 uncultured Candidatus Bathyarchaeia archaeon | reverse complement strand
ATTCACTGAAAAACGGTGTTTGGATTAAAAAGAAGCTGGAAGGCAGAGAGCTTGCCTACAAAACCCTAGGCATTATCGGTTGCGGCAGAATCGGTCAGAAACTTGCACAGATTGCTAAACGGGGCTTTGACATGGAAGTTATCGGTTACGATATTTGCCCGAACCAGGAAAGCGGAATCAAATTTTTGTCAAAAGAGGAAGTTCTTTCCAAAGCTGACTACATCAGCATTCACACAGGCGGCAAAAACATCATCATCGGAGCCAGCGAACTTGCCATGATGAAACCAACCGCTTACATCATTAACACTTCAAGAGGCAACAACATTGACCAAGAAGCTCTCTACAACGCACTTAAAGAGAGTAAGCTTGGCGGTTACGCAACAGACGTATATAAAGAAGAACCAAAAGCCGAAAACGATCCATTCCTTGACAAACTAAAAGAACTCGAAAACGTCGTCTTAAGCAGTCACCTTGGTGCATCAACCGTTGAAGCCCAAGTAGCAACATCCACCGAAATCGCCCGAGTCCTATCCGGTTACCTTCGGGGCGGAGACTTTACCAACGCAGTAAACGCAGGTGAAAGCATTGAAGTAGAAGAAAAAACAGTCTTCACCTTGTTTATTCACCACAAAGACGTTCCAGGCGTATTTGCAAACATCGACAAAGTCTTAGCCGACAGCAACATAAACATCCGCGCGAACTACAGCCGCCAAATCAACAAAGGCTACGCAATAAGCGTCTATGTATTGCACCAGCAGGTTTCACCAGACATTGTTGCCAAACTAAAGGCATCACCAAACGTCTGCAACGTCAAATTCTAAAAGCGGGGATTTTCTCCACCACTTTTCTATTTCTACTGATTTTCAACAAGCTAATGGACGTTTTTTGTGTCAATAGACCTACCTCTGCGGGTTTTATGCATTGATTGGATATTAGGCTCCAAATGGACAGGCGAGTTTTCACCTATCTTATTTAGGTTAGTGCAATAGGTTTCTGATAGCCTCCAAATGGTGGCAAACAAGTCTGTTCAGCTCTTGAACCAAATTTTTACTGTTACGTATAGAAACCTAAAACAATTTAAGACCAAATAAGCGACAATCAAATCGGATTAAAACATGAAAACTAAAGCCTTAACTACTGTCTTAACCGCAATTATCGTCATCCTGTCCCTTACGTTAGTAATTACATATAGTCAATTTAGTGGGCTGCAAACTCGGGTAATCCAGCTTGAATCCCAAAACTCTGAACTGCAAACCCAAAACAGCACCCTGCAAACGCAGCTAAAAGATTTTCAGCAGCAATTAAGGGAGCAGCAAGATCATGCAAGCGACATTACGTATCAACTGGCACTTGAAAGGCATCTTCGAGTAGAAATAACACAAGCCCAATGCAGCAAGGGATGGTACGCTTATGGGGGAGTAACAGTTAGTCACCCAGCAAACGTGACCGTCGTGAATAATGATGTTGTACCGCTTTTTGGATTAACTTCAACATTCCAGTTTGTTGACAAAAACAGTGGTGCCCAAATTGGTCATGAAGGCGTAATCGAAATTGACCAGCTTGACGTTGGAAAAAGCCAAGTAGTCAACGGCAGTGTTTTGGTAGAACTTAACGTTAATGTAGATAACGCTATCTGTAAAATCACCATCTCTAAAGGAAGCATCATCTTAGACGAATGGACAGGAGACTTAACCTAAAGATCGAATGAAAAAAGTGTATATGCAAGTTTGTCTGTTAACGGTAACAAATGAAGCTTGGTGTTCTGTTTTCAGGCGGCAAGGATTCCACGCTTGCCCTGCATTTGACCCACGAAAAAGAGAAGGTAACCTGCCTAATCACTGTAGTTTCCAAAAATAAGGAGAGCTACATGTTTCACACACCAAACGTTGACGTAACCGAGCTTCAGGCGCAGGCTTTAGAGTTACCGTTGATTTCAGTGAATACAGAGGGGCTCAAAGAAGAGGAACTTGTGGATTTGGAAAAAGCTATTTTGCAAGCTAAACAGCAGTATGGCATCGAAGGCGTAGTTACGGGCGCTGTAGAATCGGTTTATCAGTCTTCTCGAATAGATCAAATCTGCAAACGGCTAGGTCTTCAGTGCATCAATCCCTTATGGAAACAAAACCAGAAAGCTCTGCTAGAAACGCTTGTCCAGAGAAAGTTTAAAGTCATTATTTCTGGGATTTTCGCTTATCCACTTGATGAAAAATGGCTCGGAATAGAGATAGATGCACAAGTAATAGAGCGACTGGTAGAACTTCAAGGTAAATATGGAATTAGCCCTTCAGGGGAAGGCGGAGAAATAGAAACTACGGTTCTTGATGCACCCATGTTTAAACAAAAAATTGAGATTCTCGATTCCGCTATCGAAGCAAGAGGCAATTCAGGAGTATATATAATCAAGAAAGCATGTTTAATTCCCAAATGATCAGGATCAGAGAGTCCGCATAAAAAATGAGGGTATATCTGAAGTTGCTTTTTGGCTATCACTGTTTTTAGGAAAAAATTGGAAAAACAGACAAGAAAGTGTTGGATTGTTAAACAAAATAGCATTTTTCCTGTTAAAACACTATATCTTCTTCAATAGTTTTAACAGGAAAAAAATACCGTATTGGATGCAGATGGATCATTTAAAGGGGAATAGCAAATTATCGAGTTGATAATTAACTTCAGAAGCTGACTGACTAATTAAATCAATATACCCCTTTTGAAAAACACGAAAAAAGCCTAAAGAAGACTAAATTATCAATTTTTCCCAATTTTTTACCTGAAATTTCTAAAAATCTCGTGATTTATTAACCACAGTATTGTGTATTTATAGTTAAGATTTTAAGTAAGTAAAGCTTATCTTTATACCCTGGACACAAGAGGTTACTGTGTTTGAAGTTGGCATCAGCAAACAAACTGAAACGCAACAAAACGATGATACTAATTTTCCTTCCAGTGATTATCTGTATTTTTGCTATTGGATGGTTAATGTATTGGGTTGGCGAATCAAAAGGAACCCAAAAAGCCAAAACAACGACAGATAACATCACAATTGGCGCAATTACTCTTGAAGAAGGAAAAGTAAAAGTAAGGTAGACCAAAAATCCATTAATTTTAATCCAATAAATTACAGAGGTAACCCTTTTTTTAGCCTCTTAATCCACGATTTAAAATGGAAACGATCTACTTAGCCTATTTTTAGCTATACATATTCAATGAGCCTTTGTTTTAATTTTCTCTTGATCATTTATTAAGGATTGATTGCATGCTACTGTTTGTGAATAAATAGTGAGTTACAAAGGTCGCATGCATCCAAAAGTCAGCAAAGGAGAAATTGATCTATTTTCAGCACTAAGCATTGCTGGGCTTACAAACGGCATGGTAACACAAAAACCAATCGTTCTAAAAGCTACAATTCCAGATTTTTGCTGGGTTGAGAAGAAAAAAATAGTTTACCTTGATGGCAAACAGGTTCATCGAAAAGATAAGCAGATAGAGAAGGATGAGGAAATTGTTGATTTACTTGAGCGTCAAGGTTGGGATGTAATGCGTATTCCTTATGAACCTCCTTTAACGCCTAATGATTTAAAGGAAATTGTTGAAACGATTAGACGTTTTATAGGCGCAGACGAAGAATAGAAAATAGATTAAAAAACCGTTTAAATGCTTAGGTAGCACTAAATTTTCTAACCATACGCTTAATCCTGAGTAACTGCTGCCTTATATTCAATACAATTGGTACTTGTCTACCATGAGGTTGACAATGCCCAGCGACAATGGCTTTAGTAATTGCTTCAACCGTTGGTTCATCAACATCTATCGTTGTATTGCCATAACCTATCTGTGGACCATAATGTGCATCAGTACCACCTACGCGAGAAAGCCCAAACCTTTTAGCAGCTTCCTCAGCCTTCTTAACACTATTTTTGAAGGGAAAAGCCCTTGCATTGATTACTTCAATTGCATCAAACGAGCTACAAACCGCTCCTCTAAGACACCCTTTAAAGTAAACATATGGATGACAAGCAATCGCAACTCCGCCTGCTCTGTGAATTCGCTCGACGGTTTCAACGGCGGTTAACCCTTTAGGAATAAGTTCGTTAACATTCAGCGCGACGATGTGACCTTCACCGCTGGAAACCTCCATGCCTGGAATGATGAGAAAATCAGTTTCTTTAGCAATTCTATATGCACCATCCAAATAGTCATGGTCGGTGACTGCTACCGCATTTAGACCGCTCTTCTTAGCGTAATAGATAAGATCCTTTGGAGTTATTAACGAATCCTTTGAATAGGTTGTGTGAACATGAAGATCAGCGCGTATTTGCATGCCTTGGCATCTCTATTTAGGCTGACTTCCAAGTTTTGATCTTACTTGTATCAATTGTTCTTCCAATTTTGCGTCATCATCATCTATCTTATGGAATAATGGTTTAGGTTTAACGATTTTGTGACCAGCTTCTAATGGAACAATAGCATCGGACCAGTTGCTCTTATTTACGCTTCCGTTTAACTGCAATGTTTGCCAAAGTTGCTCAGCTGTATCAGGCATAAACGGTGCAGAAACGATTGCGGCAGCCTTCACCACTTGCGTAGCAACGTAAAATATAGTTCCGGCTTTTTCTTTATCAGTTTTCATCAAGTTCCAAGGTTCTTTTGTGTTTAGATATTGGTTACCTATACGACTTATACCGATTAAGGTATTAACTGCTGATTGGAGCCATCCTGCTTCGATTTCTTTTGCTGCCTGTTCAACTTTCTCTTTTATTGAGTCTAAGATTACTTGGTCGTCTTTGTCAAGTTTGGTCGGTGCTGGAATTGTGCCATCAAATTTGCTTGTTATAAAGGAAAGCGTGCGGTGTATGAAGTTACCAAATGTGTCGTTAAGGTCAGCGTTTATTTTGTCTTTAAAAGCTCCCCATGTAAAGTTGGTATCTTTACTTTCTGGACGCGTGGCCATTAAAAAGAAACGCCAGTAGTCTACTGGAAACATTTCAAGGGCTTCATCAATCCATATACCAATTCGTTGGCTTTTAGAAGCTTTTTCTCCTTTGAATTGGAGGAATTCAGTGGCGGAAACGTTCCATGGAAGATTATAACCTTGCCCTGACGCTAATAACAACGCTGGAAGAATAATCGTATGAAACGGAATGTTATCTTTACCCACAAAATACAGAGTCTTAGCTTGTTTATTGAACCAGAAATCTCGCCATTTTTCAGGCTGCCCTAACCGTTGGCATTGCTCTATAGTTGCAGAAACATAGCCTAAAACGGCGTCTACCCAAACATAGATTGTCTTACCTTCCGCTCCCTCGAACGGTGCAGGGATTCCCCATTCAATGTCACGTGTAACTGCTCTTGGCTTTAATCCTTCTTTGATCCAGTTTAAACTGAAACTTCTAACGTTAGCGGGCAGTTGTTGATTTTCCTTCAAATATTCAGTTAAAGCACCAGAAATTTTTGAAAGATCAATATACCAATGCTTTGTAGTTTTCACTATTGGTTTATTCTTACAGATTATACAGTAAGGCTCAATTAGTAATGTCGGCTCAAGCAGCTTGCCGCAAAGGTCACATTGATCACCACGAGCTTTCTCGCACCCACAGTAGGGACACTTACCCTGAACAAAACGGTCTGGCAAAAACCGTTGGTCATGCTCACAATAAAGCATCTGAGTTTCCTGAGCAAAAATGTAACCATTCTTTTGGATTTCCATCAGCGTTTTTTGTACAAACTCTTTGTGTGTTAAGCTTTCTGTGCTGGTGTAATTGTCATAAGAAGCTCCCCAACGCTTGAATAACTCGGCAACTTTAGCATGGTTACGGTCTGTTAACTGTTTAGGCGTTATGCCTTCTTTAATGGCTTCAACCTCTATCGGTGTTCCATGCTCATCTGAACCACTAACAAAAAGGACATCATCACCCTTTAACCTATAATATCGAGCCGTAACATCTGCAGACAGAACTGACCCAACAAGGTTCCCTAGATGCGGTGTCACGTTAATGTATGGCCAAGCTGAAGTAACTAGAACTTTATCTGGCAACAGGTATCTCCAACAAATCGTTTAGTACCGCCCTTATTAAAATTGCTACCTAAAACCTATCGGTTAGTAAACACGTTTTTCAGGCAATGCTTAAATTTCTAAGTTGTATACCCTAAATCTGGTAAATAATAGAATGCCTTATTGTAGAAAGTGTGGAACTCAACTTAACGAAGACGCTATTTACTGCTATAAATGCGGAAAACCAGTAAACCCCTCCACACAAACCTCAACAACCTCTACAGGCACCAAGGAGCCTTTAAAGCGAAATCCTCTCTTCATTCCAGTTCTAATAATAATTGTTGCTTCAATTTCTATACTCGCCATCGCAGCAATCGCGTCTGCTCCGCTAAGTCCAATAGATTTTAACCAAACAAACGAGATTATTCAACCAGACGTTAACAGTTTAAACTTGACATTCTGGGCAGATGTCGCGGAAGTTAATATCTTTACAAACCTAACAGGCAGTACAATGGTTATGGATGTCTCAGCTACAGGTGGAACCAGCATTTTCAATTCTAATCAACCCGTTACCGTAAACGTAGAAAACAGCACTGTCAATAATAGCGCTGAAGTAAACGCAAGAGTGAGCACTGGCAACTTTCCCTTTTCAGGCAACATAAATTTAATCGTTAACATTTACGTTAACCCAGAACTGGACTTAGTTTTAAGAGTGCAGTCAAGTGTTGGCCAAGTAACAATGCACTCTAATTCAGAAACAAAAATAAAGTCACTTAATCTTCGAACAAGTACAGGCACTACGGTACTAAACATTGAAGAAGGCGCATCAATTAACGGCAACATTTCTCTTCAAACAGGAACAGGAAATGTAGAATTCAACATGAATCAAGCTAAAGTAAACGGCAACATCACCATTAATTTAGATTCAGGAACAGGCAGCGTAAACATGAACATTAAAGAAACTCAGCAGCTTAACGGCAACATACAGATTAATGCCAACACAGGAACAGGACAAGTAAACCTTGACCGCATGCTAATTGACGGAGAAGTAGGGGCGAGAATTGAATCAAACACAGGACTTGGCCAAATAACAACTGACGTCTACAACTTTGCAGGCAATAAATCCCCCATTGAATCAAACAATTATCCTGCAGCAAGCAACATAAACATACAAATGCATTCAGGAATAGGAAACATCAACATAATAGCAACTTATCAAACCAACACAGTAGCAACCATGCGAAACTAAATCACATCAATACCCTTAACCTTTAAAACTTCCTTCTCACTATAAATAAAAATGGAAGGTGCAATTTTTTGTCACAAAATAAAATTACAAAACAACAACTAGAAGAAAACAATGGAAAAAACGGTAAACCAGCATATTTTGCCTACAAAGGCAAAGTCTATGAAGTTACTGACAGCGCCATGTGGATGGATGGCGAACACATGGGTATGCATCAAGCAGGCAAAGACTTAACTGAAGATTTAGAAATGGCACCGCACAGTGAAGAAAACTTTGAAAAAGTAAAGTACGTAGGCGAATTAGTTCCATAACCTAAAAGATACGGTGTAGCACGCTATCGACTTTACCCAAGTTCCGATTTTATTTCTTCCTTATTTTTTGAACAAAATTATTTTTTAAGATATTATGAGTGAAATCAAGTTTTTAAGAGCCCAAGCTGCTTAAAAGTTGGAAGCAATCTACATGGAGAAGAAAATAAACTTAAACGGTTACAAGTGCCCCGTATTAATTAACAAGGCGCAGGGAACACCAATTGTTTTTCTACACGGTTTATCCTACAACATTGAGATTTGGCAACGGATCGGTGTAAGCGACTTGTTAGTTGAGAAGCATATACCGTTTTTGGCTTTAGATATGCCTTATGGAATGAAAAGTGAGTGTCAACCGAAAACTCGTAATGTAGAAAAGAATGTTGCCTTCGTAAATGAAGCATTGAAAAGTGTATTTGGATCTGTTGAGCCAGTGTTGGTGGGTGCAAGTATCGGTGGTAACATGGCGTTAAATTATGCTTCACGATTTCCAGTTAAGGGTTTATTTCTGATTGGACCAGCAAGATCACTTGAAGAGGACCTCCTACAAGCTTATAGCAAATTCAAGTTTCCCTCAACAATAATTTGGGGTTCAGAAGACAGCATCATCGCAAGTGAAGACATGCGAACCTTATCTGACAAGCTGCCACACTCTAAACTGATAATTTACAAAGACGCTAAACATTCAGCCTATAAAGATGAACCAGGAAGATTCAAAAGGGATCTACTTGAACTCTACATTAAAGCTGACACATTCTAAACCCGCTTTCTTTTAGGCGTAGCCACTATAACATAATGGTAGGCTCCAACATCTATTACTTCTTTAACCTGCAAACCTTGAGACTCCAAAAGCTCCTGCACATACTGCTCACTGAATCTAATTGATAAGGGTGGACCAAAATCCATCTTGATTTTTTTCCAATCCAAATCAACCACTAAACCGTCGGGCTTAACCATTTCATTAGCGTTAGCCAGCACCTTTACTGGATCTTGAAAATCATGCAGATCCATACTATAAAAAACAACATCAACACAACCTCTACAAAACACCGTTTCCTCAGCTTTACCAGCTTTAGCAACTATATTGGTTAGGTTTTCTGCTTTAGCCTTAGTTTTCAGTTTTTCAACTGCAGAACTATCTACATCTACAGCGTATATCTTGCCTTTTTTACCCACAATTTTTGAAGCTAAAATACTAAAGAATCCTTCACCGCAGCCAACATCTGCTAACACCATACCTTCCCGTAAACCCACATTTTGCAGAATTTTCTCAGGATTATACCATTCCCGTCTTGTTGCATCAGGAAGTGAGAAGCCACCATGACAACCCATAACAATTCACCTATGGTTGCCCAAGTAATTGACGGATTTGCTTCTCATGATTTTGCCGTGTAGTTAACGGGTAGACTTCGCGGTCCAATTCAAAAAACATTGGATCCTGCCCAACAACTTTAGATAGAGTCTCATCTGAATCAACATTAACAATTAGCATGCTGCCTTGTTGCCCAATTAAATGATAAGTTACCTCAAGAATTTTTGCCTTCTCAAGCGAGTCAAAATACTTGAATTGCAAAGGAAGCAGACGTGACCATTTCTCAATTGGTACTTCACGCTTAACTTTTTGAATAATTAGAAATTTCATAAGCAGACATCAATAGGAAAAGGGGTTTGTTGGGTATAAAACACTTTTCTAATTAATTTGCGATTGTTTTTCTAGCCTGAGCATGTTTCCTTAAAGCACGCCTAAAAATCAATAGAGTAATAATAAGCATGATTGCAAAAACTACTGTTCCAACAGCTAAGCCAGCCATCAGCAGAGTCATAGAATTGTCAGGTTCCAGCGTTACCTCAATAGTTGGTGTAGGCGAGGGAGATATTACTCCATCATAGTTTATTTCATGACAATAACTGATTGTTCCAGTGTCTGCCCAAACACCGACGACAATGCTGCTTCCAGCTGTAATAGCATGATTATCAACGAAGATTTTATCAATAGGCATTTCAACACGCCACAGAAGATACAGTGTTTGGTTTTCGCGAGCCTGCAAACTAAGCGTTTCCTGTAGTGCATCTTCTTTTAATGAGAAGCTAGTTATGTTTTCTGCAATATCACGGTTTGAGTTCAGAGTCCAAGAAAAGTTTTTTATGGTGTTTTGTGCGATTTCAAGAGCATAGGTTTGATTGATGACTTTTGTTGTATCTGCTATTGGGAAAAGTGCTTGTTTGTCATTTAAAGTCTTAAGGTAACCGTTGTAGAATACAAGTTCAAACGCTAAAGAGTCTACAGTAGTAGAAGTATCAACCCAAACGAAGCTTGTTGTTAAGCCATCTGAACTGATTGTTAGTTTTAGGTTACCGCTTGTTATTATAGCACTACTCACTGAAGAAACAATGCTAAGCAAATCCTTCATTGGCAATAAACGTGAAGATCCAAGGTAACTCAAGTATCGGTCAAGCGTAGCAGTGGCTTCAACAAACAGGTCACTGGTGAGATTTTGGGCAAAGATGGGGGCTCCAGTGGTTACTGACATTGAGTATGAAATTAAGGTTTCATTATTGTATGTACAAGTGGCATCAATAGTTCCGTTATCATTTTCAAGCACATACCGAACTTGGTTCTGGCGTGTGT
Organism: uncultured Candidatus Bathyarchaeia archaeon; assembly: GCA_964640475.1. Lineage (GTDB taxonomy): Archaea > Thermoproteota > Bathyarchaeia > Bathyarchaeales > Bathycorpusculaceae > Bathycorpusculum. The sequence goes on along the minus strand of CAZXGX010000010.1, from coordinate 19,852 downwards.
TGCCTATAACTTGATAATTATCGTTTAATGTTGTAATCTCATATTTTGATGCATCAATATTAGCTACGTTTTCTAGAAAAGCTAACGCGTCAGTTTTTGGTTCATTTACAACAGCATTAACTGCAGGAACAACGGTTAAAGGAACCATTAAGATAACTAACAGAAGCAGCAGGGAACAGGTCTTTTTTTGGTATTTCATTATTTGAGCCTATAGTAAAATCACTTAAAAGACTTAGTTATAAAGTAACAGTGTATTTTAATTAAGGCGCGAATTTTTTAAGTATGCGTAACAGTCAATTAGCAAAACAAGGCTGATTTGGCAATGTCGCTTGAAGAATTAAACTATCAAGTTTACAGCTGCAAAAAATGCAGGCTCTGGCAGGATACAAGGCATGCTGTTACAGGAGAAGGACCAATAAACGCTAAAGTGATGTTTGTGGGTCAGAATCCTGGGGCGGAAGAAGATAAAGTGGGCAGACCGTTTATTGGAAGAGCAGGAAAATACCTCACCAAAACGCTATCTGAATTTGGCATTAAACGTGAAGACGTTTTTATCACAAACATTGTTAAGCACACGTCGCCTGAAAACCGGAAACCCTTCGATGATGAAGTAGCCGCGTGCCTGCCTTACCTGATTACTCAAATAGAAATTATTAAACCGAAAATTATTGTGCTACTAGGGGCAAGTGCTAAGGAGACTCCTCGAGTAGGAGGAATAGAGTACTTTGAGGTTATTCATCCCTCTGCAGCTATGCGGTTTACTAAAATGCGAGAAAAGTTTAGAGCACAAATAGCTGAATTAGCTAAAAAGATGCTCTGAAACTAAACATAAGTTGCCTTTTACTTTCTGCTAATTTAGATAAGTGTAAGGATTATTCTACTTCATTGGTTGTCTCAGGATGGTTTTTAGTTTTTCAGGTGCTACTTTGGCTGGGTTGTTCAGGTAGATTTCGTGGTGTTTCCCGTTTGGTTCGTGTCCGCTGGCTTTGATGGCTGTATGCATTTTCTGGATGTTTGGTCCCTCCGCCGAGTAAGGTCCGATATGCATGATTTGGGCTGCTTTGCCCTCATGGAAACATTCAAACTTAACTTTATCAAGCGCTGGCAGATTCTTTTTCTTGCGTACCTGCTCAACTGCCGCTTTAACGTCATCCGCGGTTACGTATTTGGGCTGCATAATCATGCTTGTCCACTTCCACATGTCCTTGTGTTTTGCGCTGATGCTGAACTTTGTCATGTCATCCATCCACCATAGCCCTTCAAGTGGCAATACACCGTAATCGATGCCCCTGCCTTTTTTGACCATGAACTTGAGCGCGTAGGAAACGCCGATTAAAGCTTCAATCGACGCCATGTACTGCGGTGACGCTGGCGCGCCTTCACCATCAATCATCAAAAAATTCAGTGCTGGAACATCAACAATAGTAACTTCTTTTGAAGAAGGATTGTAAAGATTCTTTAGTTCTTTCTTAAAATCAACCTTACTCATTAACCTCAATACTCATTTTTCCTATAGTTTGGAAAAAATAAAAAGAATCTGCACTGCTTTATGCTAAATTCCAGAAAGCAAACTCTGCAACAAACCAGCAAGATGTTTAGATGCAGTCTCAAGCTCCACTGATAAGCCTTCGCCGAACTCTACATTTTTAGGCTCTACCAATAGTAAAGCGATTTTGGCGTTGGTGGATTCTCGCAGGTAATCGCTGAAAACGCGCAGGGGCAACATATGAGAACTAACTGCTGTAAAACCAGCAACTTGTTCAGGCTGTAAAAGTTTTGCGTCTCCAGGTTCTAAACCAAGAATGGCAGCATCTATGAGAAGCACATGGGAAGGCACAAACTGCTCGATCTCAAAAAGATGGCTTTCAGGAACTCTTTCGCATTCAATAAGCCGCACGTTAGGGGAAACCTTTCCTTCTAGAGCCTGCACTATTTTGGTGCCTACAAAATCGTCATTGCGAATGGGATTTCCTATGCCTGCTAAAACAACTTTTTTTGCATCAGCTAACCAATCCTTTAATGTTACATTAATATTTGCACTCATGAAAGCACCAATAAAGAAGATAATGTAAAACTAGAAAAAGATATCCAAAAAGCTATGCTGTTTTTTTGGCAAGTGTCGGCGGCTTTCTTCTTGCGTCCCAAGCATGATGTAACGCTAAATCTGGCCGATGAAGCAGTAGTCGGGGACCTGAATACCTCATAACTTGTTTAACCTTTTCTTTCATGTCGGGACGATAACAGTGAATGACGCATTTGCCACAGGTTGTTTTCTTTTCTTGAAAGGGGCATTTTTCTAAACGCAAAAACGCATAAGTCTTGAATTCTGTGCATTCTGGGCATAGTTCGCCTTTTTTTGTTCCGTGATGACCTTTGCAGTAGATTTCAGTCATGCAAGAGATAGTTTTTCGTTCCCTTTTCATCCTTTTATGTTCAGGGTTTGGCGGTTGCAGCTGCATAATGCTTCAATAATGTATCACTAGTCCAATCAACATAAGGATTACCCCTTGAAGATAAGGGAAAAACAAAAAATATTGTGCTGCCCAAAAAAGAGATAGGGCTTGATTTATCTGCTGACGCTGTCTACAAGCTGCTTCTGTGCGTTATAGACTTCAACTGTTAGCGGCATTTGTCCAACTGCAAAGTGAGTTGCACAACCAAAACAGGGATCATACGCACGGAAAGCCATTTCAACCCTGTTTAGTATGCCCTGGTCAACTTTGCCGCCGTGAATTAAGCCTTTAGCCGCGTCGCGGATGCTCATGCAGATTGCGGGGTAATTGTTTGTTGTTGCGACAACCATGTTTACGTCATTGATAAGCGCGTCTTTGTCTAGCATGTAATGATGGATTAATGTGCCTCTTGCTGCTTCAACGATCCCAACACCTTCTCCTGGTTCACCAGGTTTGTTACGTATGTTGGTTCCTGTGATTTCAGGGTCTTTTACTAGTTCCATGGCGCGTTCTGTTGCGTATAAGAGCTCGATTAGTCTTGCCCAGTGGAACGCAAGTGTACTATGAACGGGTTTTCCGCCAAGAGTCTTGTACATTACTTCGTATTCCCTTTGCGCTAAGGGTGTTGCCATACCGTCTGAAGCGTTTAGTCTGCCAAGTGGACCAACACGGTAAACGCCGCTGTCTATTCCTGCAACTTGTCCTTTCCAGCCTACTGCTTTAAGGAACGGAAACTTGCTGTATGTCCATGATTCAACGTGTTCGCCGATGTGCTTTAGGTAGTCTTGTGATTCGAATTTGAGGAATTCTTTGCCTTCAGGAGTTACGACGCGGATTTTACCGTCGTAGAAGTTGACTTTGTTGTTTTCGTCAACTGTTCCCATATAGTAGGTGGGCATTGTGTATGCTTCGCTATTAATCATGTCAACGTATTTGGTGTTACCTAAAACTATGTCATGGAACAGTTTAAGCGTGAATTGTGCAAAGTTTACGCATGAAACAGCCATCATTTCGATTTCTTTTTTATTTTCCTCGCTAAGTGCCTTAGAGATTCCGCCTGGAATCCCGCAAACGGGGTGAGTTGCTTTGCCGCCGATGATTTCAGTTATTCTTTGACCATAAGCACGATGTTTAATGACGTCTTTTGCAACGTCCATTCCTGCCTTCTCAATAACGCCGAGGATGTTCCGTTTTTCTGGAGGTGCATCTGGACCAACAATGAAGTCTGGTCCGCCTAGATAGTAAAAGTGCAGTGTGTGGTCGTAAATGAAGTATGCACAGTTCATTAATTCTCGTAGTTTCTTTGCTGTAGATGGCGGTTCAACTTTAAAAGCGGCGTCAAGGGCTTTAACTGATGCAAAGTGGTGAGCAACAGGGCAAACACCGCAGATGCGAGATGTTAACTGCGGCATAAGCTCAGCTTTTCGACCAATGCAGAATTTTTCGAATCCTCTTAATTCTGGAATTTTTAAATAAGCATTTTCAACTTCGCCCATATCGTTGAGAAAAATGGATACGTTTCCATGACCTTCAAGACGCGTGATTGGATCAATTATTATTTCCTTCATTTTTTAATCACCTTTCTTCTAAGAATCGAAGCGGGCAAACTATACATGTAAAAGGTGCCAACTGGATCCTTAACTTGGCTAATTAAATCTTCAATTTCTTTTTCAGTGTATTTTACTTTGTCAGGTTCGCCATCATAGCCGAGAATGGAGGCTAAAGCAGAAATCATGGCTGCACCTTGTTCAGGAACGTTTGGTGCTGCTCCACCGCAGCCTGTGCATGGCATGTCAACTTTTAGGCATTGCGCGCCACAACCGCTTCTGGTGGCTAAGCCCATACAGAGTATGCCTTGCTCAAGGAGACATATTTCTGGGTCAGGAACCTTTTCGTAAACGCGGTAGATTTTGTCGATTTTTTTGTTTTCTCGTTTTCTTGGGCATTCATCACAGACTGCTTTTAATGGTGCTAGAACGGAGCCTTTTGGCGGTAAACTGTTGCTTGCGATGGCATCTATTGCTGCCGCGATTAGTTTAACTGGTGGTGGGCAACCTGGAAGGTAATAGTCAACATCAACGGTTTGGGCAAGGGTTTTTACTGTATCATAGAATTCAGGGATTTTTAGTGTGCCCTCTTTAACTTGAGTTTGTGTTTTAGGTGTAACTGCTTGTGGGTTGATGTTTGATTTGTCTTTTATGTAAACTTGATCAAAGACCTCTTTTTTGTTGCTCAGGTTAGCTAAGCCTGGGATGGATCCTTCGTGGGCGCATGAGCCGAAAGCAACAAGGGTTTTAGATTTTTGGCGCAGCAACTTTGCCATATGTTCTTGTTCACTGTTTCGGATTGAACCGTTGAAGAATGTAATGTCTATGTGTTTATCCGGTAATGCCTCAACATCTTTGTATTTGATGTCCATGGCTACCGGCCAAAACACGATGTCTGCAATTTTTACTACGTCAAGGATTTTCTCGTTTAAGTCCAAGACGGCGATTTCACAACCACCGCAGCTTGCAGCCCAGTAAAAGGCTATTTTTAGTTTTTCAGTCATGTTTTGTTTGCACCTTACGCTAGGCGTTCTAGTAATTTTGACGCGTTTACCCGAAGCTCGTTTAAGGCTAATTCTTCAGGTTTAAAACCTAAAGCTAATCCGAGCAGTTGAGGGTAGTGAAGAATTGGAATACCATAGCTTTCATTAAAAATTTTCTCTATCCGAAGCTCATTTGTGTCATACATTACGTGGCAGGATGGACAGACTGTTATCAATGCTTGCGCATCAACCATCTTAATATGGTTAAGCTTGTCATGTGCTAACTGTAATGCAACTTTGTCGCTTACTCCGACACTTGGAGCTCCGCAACACTCTGTCTCATCAATATAGTCTAAGCATGTGGCGCCTGTAGCTTCAATGAGCATTTTGAGAGTTTGAGGGTCCTCTGGATCTTCAAAGCCAACGATATCTTTTGGTCTAAGCACATGACAACCATTATGTTCAGCTACCTTAAGCATCGTTAATGGTTTTTTAACTGCGGCTTTAATTTTTTCTAAGCCAACATCCTCTTTTAGAACCTGTAGTAGATGTTTTACTTCGATTGTGCCTTTGAATTCTAAACCTGCCTCTTTTAGATGAGCGTTAATTCGGTCTCTTTGGGTTTTGTCTTCTTTTAGGAGATTGTTTACTTTTTTTAATGTTCCAGCGCATCCTGGGCATAAAGTAAGAATGTTGAAGCCTTGTTTTTCTGCTACTGCCAAGTTTTTAGCAGCAAGAATAAGCATCGTCTCGTGGCTGACTGGGTCTAAAGGCAAGCCACAGCAGTTGGATTCTGGCATTTCAACTATGTCTATACCGAGAGCTGAAAACATTTTTCGAGCTGAAATTTCGTATGCTGAGACCCTATAAGGTATGGCGCATCCGAGAAAAATCGTGAATTTAATATTGTCCATTTATTTTGCTCCTGTTGGTTGATTGTTATCGAGAAGCTTAATTCCTTTGAGGATTTTACGCAAGTTTTCTGTATCACCTATAGGCAATGGAGGAAGCCCTAAGCTTTCTCGTTTTTTAATTCGTAATTCAGGAATTTTAAAAGCATATCCTGATTCAAATATTGATGCTATTTGATCTTTGAAAACTTGTGGGATACAACCGTTTTCCACTGCCAAGTTACGAAACACTCGTATGACGCTGGCGACTTCAACGCCTTGTGGGCAACGGTCAGTACATGTGTAGCAGGCTGAGCATAACCATAAGGTTTCGCTTTTTAGTACACGTTCCTTTAAACCTAATGTTGCCATGTGGATAAGCGTTCTTGGACGGTAATTGTCAGTATATCGAGCAACGGGGCAATCTGAGGTGCATGTTCCGCATTGAAAGCATTTTAGGATGTTTTCGCTTCCAGAAATTTTTAAGAGTTCGTACTTGAATTTTGGATCAATTTCGGAAGCTTTTATCGGCTGCTCTTTACTTGAGATTGTTACTGCAGATATTTCGCTTACCTGTTTTTCTGGTGGATGAATAATTGGCGTAACTGGAGGAGTAACTTCAACAGGCGAAACAGGTTGAACTATTGGCTGTTTTTCATAATCAACAATTGCTGGCGGTTGCGTGCTACTGGCGACTTCTGGAGTCTGTGATGGAGTTTTTTCAATTGATGGGATTTCAATTTTACTTTCAGGCACAGTTTCCTTTTCGGCTATAGATGCATTGTCTGGTTTTTTATGCAAGAAACTGAAAAAATCTAAGATACGTCGCTTTATGGATTTAGATTCTTTTTCTACCTGAGGATGAGTCTCGCTTTTATCTTCAGGCTTCTTTTTGTTCTCAGAGGAATTATCAGTTTCAGGCATTGTTTTTTCGCACCATACCTTAATTGGTTAGGATCAAATTGACGAGTTTACTCGGGCGCTGATTGAACATTAATTCTTCAGGCTTCAAACTTAAAGCTAACCAAAGCAACTAAGGACATTATGTATTGGAGCAGACCTTTCATTAAAAAATTTCCTCTATAATAAACTCGTTTATGCAATAAACTATTGAATAGTATAAAGGAATTAATTCTGTTTTTTTACACACAGGATAGTTTTAAAAAAATGGGGAGTTGTTTGGCGCAGCTTTAGGCGGACACCTTTTTGCGAAAAAAATCCTTCGCTTTAGGATTTGTTCAGGCGTAAGAATTAGTTGGATTATTGCATTAAATTGTTTGTATGTTGGAATGAAAAAGATAGGAAAACTTTTCTTAAATTAAAAAGGAGAAAGAGTTGAAATTAGGCTGATGCTGCTTCTTTTGATTTAGTAGCCTTGATTTCTTGCACTGGTGCCTGTGGCGTTTGAGCTACGGCTGTTGGAATGGTTTCTATTATTGGCTCAGTTGTTGGGCAGAAGTCTTCTTCTTTAAGGTTAAGTGATGCTTTAACTGTGCCATCTTCTAAGTAGTCAATTGTGAAACCCATCTTCTTGGTGAGGCTTAATGCTCGGTAATTGTCTGGCAACATTATGGCGTAAACGCTTTCAACGCCTTTTTCTTTGGCAAGATCAAGCGTGTAATCAACCATTTTTGTTCCTAAACCTAATCCTTGCCATTGATCACTAATGATGAAAGCCATTTCTGAGACGCGTCCATCAGTTTCTATTCCAACACGTGAGACACCGAGTAATTTTCGTTTTCCATTTTCTACCATTTCGGCGACCAAGCCAATTTCGCGGTCGTAGTCTATGTTGCAGTATCGTACGCGGACCTCATGTGGCGTGTCTTTGAGCATTTGGAAAAAGCGGTAGCGTATGGATTCTTCGGATAAGCTTTGGAACCACTCAAGCCACAGGGGTTCGTCTTCTGGTCTTACTGGTCGTAGCAGTACTTCTTGACCGTTTTTTAGTGTCCAAAGCGTTTCGTATTTTTTTGGGTATGGACTTATTACTATGTGCTCATGAGGTTCAACCTTCTTACACATCTTGGTTAAATCCACAACGATTCTTGCATCAAGTATGCTTGCTTCTTTGTCATTGATGAGCATTGGGTTGATGTCGATTTCTTTAATTTGCGGGAAATCAACAAGTAACTGCGAGAACATTACTAAGGTTTCTTCAACTTTCTTTATGTCAACTGGTGTTGATCCACGGTAGCCTTTGAGTAGCTTGTACACTTTAGTTTCTTCAAACATTCGGTGAATAAGCGTAGTGTTTAATGGTGGAAGCCCAATAGCGTAGTCCTGGAACAGTTCTACACCTACACCGCCCATGCCGAAAAGCACTACTGGACCCCAAACTGGATCTGTTTTTCCGCCGATGATGATTTCTTGACCTTTCTTTTCCATCATTGGTTGAACGGTTACACCGATTATTTGTGCTGTTGGGGAATGTGCAGTTGCTCTTTGGATAAGCAATTCGAATGCTTCGCGTACTTCGACTTCTGAGTTAACATTCAAGATGACTCCGCCAACATCGCTTTTGTGAACGATTTGCGGTGAAAGAATCTTAAGTACCACTGGGAACCCCATTTGCTGTGCTAAAACAACTGCTTCATCAACGTTGTTAGCTACTTCTGTGCGTACCACTGGGAAATTGTAGTATTTGAGTATCTTTTTAGCTTCGTCTTCAGTTAAGATTTCTCGGCCTTCCATTGCTGCGTTTCTTAGAATAACCATGACTGGACGTTTAGGTGGTGCAGCGTCAACTGGAAGTTCTTCAGGAGTTTCGTATAGTAATTCTACGTTGCGTTGATAATGATACATTGCCATGTAGGTTTTTACTGCTTGTTCAGGTGTTGTATATGTTGGAATGTTGTTTGCGTTAAGAATACTGTTTGCTTCTTGTACAGCGCCAGAACCCATGAATGATGTTACTATGGTTTTGTTCTGGTAGGATTTACTGTGAACAAGGTCAACGATACTCTTTGCAATCTCAACGGCTTCTGAAACCGCTTGTTGTGTGAAGATAATCGCGATACCATCAACGTTTTCATCATTGAGGCATGCTTCGAGGGCAGCTTTATACCTGTCAGCTTTAGCATCACCTAGAACATCAACGGGGTTACCGTGACTCCAAAAAGGCGGCAAAACTGCATTGAGACTTTCAATACTTTTCTTGCTTAATTGTGCAAGTTGACCTCCTTGAGCAATCAAGGCGTCAGTGGTCATTACACCGGGGCCACCAGCATTAGTTATAATTGCTAGGCGTTTGCCTTTTGGTAATGGTTGTGTGCCTAAAACTTCAGCAGCATTAAATAAGTCTGCAATTTCATCAACACGGACAACACCTGCGCGTTTAAACGCTGCGTCATAAATGTCATCTTGACCGGAAAGTGAACCTGTATGTGAAGCTGCAGCTTTTGCGCTTTCACTGAATTTGCCTGATTTAACTACGATGATTGGTTTAGTTCGGGCAAAGTGACGAGCGGCACTCATGAATTTGCGAGCTTCAGTTATTCCTTCAACATACATTAAAATGCTTTTTGTTTTGGGGTCACTGCCAAAATAATCAATTAAATCGCCAAAGTCAACGTCAAGCATAGAGCCGACGGAAACGAAGTTGCTAAAACCGATGTTTTCGCTTATTGCCCAGTCTAAAATTGCTGAACCTAAAGCGCCACTTTGAGAGAGAAAAGCGACTTTTCCAGCCTTTGGCATCTTGTCTAAGAAGGTGGCGTTCAAACTGTTTCTTGGTCTAAGGACGCCAATACAGTTAGGTCCGATTACTCGGATTTTATATTTCTTTGCTACTTCAGCTATTCTTTCCTCTAAGATTTTGCCTTCATGCCCAATTTCTTTAAAACCTGCTGAAACAATAATTGCGCCTTTAACATGCGCTTTACCGCATTCTTCCATGACGTCTGGAACAGTTTTTGCCGGAGTGGCAATCATTACTAGATCCACTGGTTCTGGAACTTGATCAATAGATGGATAAGTTTTAACACCCAGAATTTCTGGTTTACGAATGTTAACAAAATATACTTTGCCAGTATAGCCCAATTGTGTAAAGTTTTTAACTATTGCATAACCAACTGAGCCTTCTGCATCACTAGCGCCGATGATAGCTACGCTTTTAGGATTGAAAATCTTGTCAAGATTTAATGTACCCAATTTGATCTGCCTCTTAAGTAAGGGTCGTACTGGTAGAAGACTAAATTAAAGTTTATGTATCAAAAGTCCATTGTTTTTAAGGAAAATATTAAAAAACCCAAGAAACTCTGCCTGTGATGGAAAAGAAATAGTGGGCTTCTTGCGCTCAATTACTTGAAAAACTGCTTTATTTGATTAAGCGAAAGAACCTCTATGCCATTGTTAGCTAACATTTGCTCTGCTTTCTCAACATTGCTTGGTCGAAGAATTACCGCAACTTCGCCATCAACATGTATAGCAGATGAGTAAGCATATTCAATGTTTATTCCAGCGTCACTGAGAATTTTTGTAATTTTTGAAAGCTTGTTATTATCAGTGATGAAAGTGGCTGTGACTTCAGTGTTCTTTTTTGATTTAGCTAAGTTAAATTCTGCATCTTCTAAAAGATGGGCTGCTTTTTGAGGGTCCTCAGTTATTATGCGTACTAAACCGAATTCGCCTGCATCAGCTATGGATAAAGCAAAAACTTTGATTTGGTTGCGATCCAGCTGTGACATTGCTTCAAATAATGATCCTGGACGATTATCGAGAAATATGCTTACTTGAGTTATTGGCAAACTTTATCCCTGTAGACAGATTACCTCAAAGGCTATTTATATTTTTGACAGAGACGAACAAAAAATAGATTTAAGCTTCAAAAGAAAATTCTCGAAAAGGTATTGATTAATGCTATGAAACAGCCAAACTTTATATTTCCATACCATAATACTTACCCAAACCTTTGGGAGAGCCTTGTTTGCTTAGGTGTATAGAAGTTTCAAAACACTTTGGCGGGCTTCAAGCCTTAAAAAAAGTAGATTTCATGATCAACGAAAATGAAATCACTGGTCTTGTTGGACCAAATGGTTCAGGAAAATCCACTCTTCTTAATCTGATTAGCGGTGTGTATAAGCCTGATTCAGGAAAAATTATGTTCTTAAATGAGGATATCTCCAAGTTGCCTCCTTATGTTATTTGCTCAAAAGGAATTACAAAAACAGCTCAAACAGTACAGTCGTTTCCAGATATGACTGCAACAGAAAATGTCTTGATTAGTGTAATGTTTAATCAGAAGAAAGCTCAAGCAGAAGTTGATTCCCTTGATCGGTCAATAGAGCTGTTGAGCTTGGTTGGCTTAAGTAAAGAAAAGTTTGATTTACCTGCAAAAAGCCTCAATGTTATTGAACTTAGGCGTATTCAGCTTGCTAAAGCTTTAGCTACTAATCCTAAGCTTCTTTTATTAGACGAGTTGCTTACGGGCTTAACACCTAAAGAATGTGATGAAGCGATTCAGCTTGTTAAGTTGATCAATAAACAAGGTGTAACGGTGCTTATTGTTGAGCATGTAATGCGTGTTATTATGGGGCTTTGTGACCGTGTAATAGTCTTGCATCATGGTGAAAAAATCTGTGAAGGTTCTCCAAAACAGGTCTGCGCTGACGAGAAAGTTGTTAACGTATACTTAGGGAAGAAATTTACTTTCGGCGAGGGAGAATAAAACAGTGCTTGAGCTCGAAAACGTTTCTGCTGCATATGGCATGGTACAGATACTTAGAGAGGTATCTTTCCAAGTTAAAGAGAAAGAAATTCTCAGCATAATTGGTCCAAATGGCGCTGGAAAAACGACTCTTGTAAAGACTATTATGGGTTTATTGCATCCGACATCGGGAACAATCCGTTTTAAAGGTGAAAATATTGAGAAGCTCTCGCCTTATCAGATTGTTAAGAAGGGATTAACGATGATTCCTGAAGGCCGAGAAATTTTTCCTAGAATGACTATTGAAGAGAATCTGATGTTGGGGGCTTACACAATTGACGCTAAAGATAAGGTTAAAGAGTCTAAAGAGAGGGTTTATCAGATTTTTCCTGTGTTAAAAAAGAAAGAGAAATCTTTAGCTCAAACCTTAAGCGGTGGTGAACAACAAATGCTGGTCATTTGCAGAAGTTTAATGTGTAATCCTCAGCTGCTGATTCTTGATGAGCCATCTTTAGGATTGGCACCTATTATTGTTGAGAAAGTTCTTGACACTGTTCGAACTATCAATGATGAAGGTGTCACTGTTTTGCTGGTTGAACAGAACATTCATGACAGCCTAAACGTTGCAGATAGAGGTTACGTTCTTGAAGAAGGCAAGATTATCTTAGAAGGGAAGAGTAGGGAACTCTTATCTAATAGTCACATAAAAGAAGTGTATCTAGGCCTTTAGAAGAGAGGGAGCACAAATAGTGGTAAACAGTAAATACTGGAATGAAAAAATAGAAACCCTGTCAACTGAGGACATAAGAAAAGATCAATTGCAGAAACTCAGGGAGCAGGTAAAACATTGCTATGAAAACAGCACTTTTTACAGAAAAAAATTCGACAATGTCGGATTAAAACCTGAAGATATACGGTCGTTAGATGACCTAAAAAAGATTCCATTCACTGTAAAAAATGACTTAAAAGAAAATTATCCGTTTGGCATGGTAACTGTCAAATCAGATGATATTGTTGAAGTTCACGCTTCAAGCGGAACCACTGGCAATCCAATAGTCGGTGCCTACACAAGAAGCGACATGGAAACTTGGCAAGAACTAATGGCGCGATCGATTTACACTGCAGGTGGCAGACGCCAAGATGTAATTCATATTGCTTACGGTTATGGATTATTTACCGGCGGTTTAGGTTTTCATTATGGAGCACAAAAGTTAGGAGCCAAAATTGTTCCTGCAAGCGGGGGCATGACTCAACGTCAAATAAAACTGATGAAGGATCTGGACGTTACAATACTAGCATGTACACCAAGCTTTGCAGTTTATCTTTCTGAAACTATGGCTCAAGAAGGTGTAGTGCCTCAAAAGGACCTTAAACTTAGAAGAGGCATGTTCGGAGCTGAGCCATGGTCAGACAAGATACGTGAAAGAATCCAAAAGGATCTGGGTATTGAAGCTTTTGACATCTACGGTTTAACTGAATTATGTGGTCCAGGAGTCTCAGTTGAATGCGAAGAACATGATGGATTGCATATTTGGGAAGATCAGTTCATTGTAGAAACCATTGATCCGAATACCGGTGAGTCATTACCTAATGGAGAAGAAGGCGAATTAGTCTTCACTACATTGACTAAAACGGGCATGCCAATGCTACGTTATCGAACCAGAGATATCTCAAATATAAACCATGAGAAATGTAAGTGTGGAAGAACCCATGCAAGAATGAAGCGTATCACTGGCAGATCAGACGACATGCTGATTATTCGAGGAGTAAACGTGTTCCCCTCACAAATCGAGTATGCAGTAATGTGTTTCACTGAACTAGCAGCTCAATACTTGATTGTTCTTGATAGACCAGGCGCATTAGATACATTCCTTGTAAAAGTTGAGTTATCTGAACAAGCATCTAAAAACTCACAGCTTGACCTGAATGCACTCAAAAGAAATATTCAACAGAGAATTCACATTGTAACAGGCTTAAGTGCAGATCTTGAAATAGTTAAACCTGGAGAATTGCCAAGAACCGAGGGAAAAGCAAAAAGAGTATTAGATCTACGTAAAGGCAAAATGTAGTAGAGATAGATTATGACTTCCAAGATCGCAGTAGATAAGCCAGGCAGTTTCGCCTTGCTTAACGGTGATGAAGCCGTTGCTAGGGGTGCAATAGAGGCAGGCGTAAAAGTCGCCGCCGCTTATCCTGGCACACCATCTACCGAGATTTTGGAAACTCTTGCACAAGTTTCTAAAGAGTTAGGGTTCTATGCGGAATGGAGCATTAACGAGATTGTCGCAGCTGAAGTAGCCGCTGGAGCTTCTATGGCGGGAGTCAGAGCTATCGTTTCTATGAAGCATGTTGGATTAAACGTTGCAGCAGACGCAGTGATGACGCTAGCTTATACCGGCGTTGAAGGCGGCATGGTAATAGTCGTTTGTGACGATCCAGCTTTGCATAGCAGTCAAAATGAGCAGGATACCCGTTACTTTGCTGTTCACGCTAAGCTACCCCTGCTTGACGCGGGTAACCCACAAGAAGCAAATGACATGGCAAAGGAAGCTTTTGAAATCAGTGAAAAATTGCATTTGCCTGTGATTCTGCGGCTAACCACAAGGGTAGCACATGGAAAAGCCCGAGTCAAGCTGGGCAGGTTAAGTAGAATTAATCGCAGAGCTGAGTTCGACAAGAACGGTTCCAAATGGGTTATGGTGCCAGCAAACGCTATTCGAGCGCATCGGGTTTTAGAAGTAAAGTTAGCTCAGGCAAAAACACTTGCTAATCATTCAAGATTTAATGATATTGAAGATAACGGAAGCGATATTGGAATTATAGGAAGCGGAGTAGGCTACTATTATGCTCGTTCGTTGCTTGATACAAAAAAGTTTTCTTGGCTAAAAATTGGGTTTGTTCATCCGTTTCCTTCTGAAATGGTTAGAAGATTTGCGCTTAAAGTAAAAAAGATAATTGTAATTGAGGAACTTAGACCTTACCTTGAAGAAAATATTCAGCGATTAGGTATAGCGGTTCTTGGAAAGAATGAGTTAGGCTTAGAAGAAATTGGCGAGTTAACACCTGATAATGTACGCAAAGCTTTTGCCAGTTTAGGATTAACAGAAAAAGCCGAAGCAATACAGCTTTTGCAGTTGCCACCTCGCCCGCCAGCCCTATGCCCAGGGTGCCCCCATAGAGCATTCTATTATGCTCTAAGCATGGTTAATCAACACATCGAATGTAACACGGAGAAATGTGTAGGTTGCAACATCTGTGAATACGCATGTTCTTTTGAAAAAGAAAAAGCCTTCAACCCAACCAAATCACGTATTCGTGCGGTAAGAATTGATCAAACTTTTAACGCGACAATAACATGTAAAGCCTGTAAAAATGCTCCATGTGTGACAGCATGCCCAAAAGAAGCCTTATCACAATCTAACGAAACAGGCGTCATATCAGTAGATGAGGGTAAATGTAACGGTTGCGGATGGTGCATTGAAGCCTGCAAGTATGGTGCCGTCACTATTCACCCAAATAAATTAAAAGCAATGATTTGTGACACCTGCCAAGGAGACCCAAAATGTATTCCAGCCTGTCCAGAAAGCGCTCTATCCTTAGTGGGTAAATCTAACGACAAAATAGTCACAGGCGACATTGGCTGCTACACCCTTGGCGTTTTACCTCCAATGAATGCCGTTCAAAGTTGTCTTTGTATGGGTGCAGGTATTTCTCAAGCTGCGGGAATGATTCATGCAGGGGTTAAAGAAAAAGTGTTTGCAGTAATTGGGGACTCAACCTTCTTCCATGGCGGAATGCCGGGACTGCTAAACATTGTCTACAATAAAGCTAATGTTTGCGTAATCGTGATGGACAACCATGTAATTGCGATGACTGGTCATCAACCTACTCCAGGTTCAGGAAAAACTGCGATGGGTGATGAAACAAAAAGTGTTAGCATACAAGAAATCGCTAAATCATTGGGCATCGAAAAGATCATCACTGTTGATCCCTATGACATTAGAGCTGCAACAGAAGCAGTAAGAGATGTCATGGCATATAATGGTCCCTCAGTTATAGTTTCACAAAGACCCTGTCCACTGTTAATTGAACGCGGTAGACCCCGTGAAGTATTAGATAAATGCAACTCATGTGGAGTATGCACAAAAGAATTCGGTTGCCCAGCAATCACACAAAATGGACACAAAGCAGAAATAGACACAACTCTCTGCAACGGGTGTGGTGTCTGTGAAGCAGTTTGCCCCTTTGGAGCAATTAGGAGAAAACCACCATGAAACTTGACATAGTTTTTTCGGGTGTAGGAGGACAAGGTGTAGTGGTTTTAAGCGACATTTACTGTGAAGCTGCTATGCTTGATGGTTTTGATGTGGCAAAAGCTGAAATTCATGGTATGGCTCAAAGGGGTGGCTCAATTGTTGCTTATGCAAGAATTGGAGATAAAGTTGAATCCCCCCTAATTGAGACAGGAAAAGCCGATGCCATCATTGGATTTGAGGTTTTAGAGACAGCACGTTCATTGTTGATGCTTAAACAAAAAGGTACTGTAATTGTAAACACAAAATATATTCAACCAACCTGCTTACCGTCGGGAGTAA
Organism: uncultured Candidatus Bathyarchaeia archaeon; assembly: GCA_964640475.1. Taxonomy (GTDB): domain Archaea; phylum Thermoproteota; class Bathyarchaeia; order Bathyarchaeales; family Bathycorpusculaceae; genus Bathycorpusculum. Next base: position 3,737 of record CAZXGX010000010.1, on the reverse strand, counting down.
AATCCAAGACTTCTTCAGAATTAATAGAGTTAATAGAATCTAGAGCACAGAAAGTTCATCAGGTTGATGGAAACGGAATAGCCAAAAAAGTCGGCAACCCCTTAGTCGTAAACACCGTTCTATTAGGAGCATTGTCTGCACTTCCAGAAAATCCAGTTAAAATAGAATATTTTGAGAAAGCCATGGCAAGTAGACTAAAAGAAAAATATCTTAACGTTAACTTGAAGGCCTTTCAGCTTGGCAGAGAGAGCGTTTTGAGATAATTTTATTAGCAAAACGCCTGAAATAGTTAAGAAAAATAATTGGAGAATTTATTATGCAAAAGAAAATAGTGATGATCTTAGCAGTCGTTATAATTGTGGTAATAGCAGTTGGTGCATATGCCGCACTAGGACCATTGGGGACACCATCAGCTGAAGCACGAAACATCAAAATCGGATTAGTTGCGCCAGTTTCAGGTTCGCCTATAGGACAGGACATGGAACGCGCGGCTATGATGGCTGTAGACGAAATTAATAATGCAGGTGGCATCTACGTTTCTAAGTGGAACACTAAAGTCAATATCACTCTAATCATTGCTAACACAATAAATGATGCGCCAGGCAATGCAGTAACACCTGTAACACGAGCGGTAGAAACCGACGGAGTTGACCTATTAATTGGAGGATACGGCAGCGCTGGCACATTGGCTAACGAAATCATAGCAATCGAAAACAAAGTGCCCTATATAATTACTGGAGCGTCCAATGAGCTTGTAACTAGACGCGGACCACAAGGTAACTATGGAGGCTTTGGACCACAAGGTACGTACAGCATCAGCGACGCCGAAGGAATGAGCTACGTATTCCATTATTGCACCACCACCTATGATTATAGCAAAACCGTTGTTCAATTCTTTGCCCAAGAAATGAAGCCACTAGTAGCAGCTGATAGAAACTTTAGACTAGCGATATTATACCGCAACGACGCATTCGGAACAGGCGTCGAACAAGCAACAAGATATTGGATAGAAAACCTTAGCTTACCAATTGACCTCGTAGCAGACAGAAGTTATGATGCCGCAACAACCAACTACCAAACAGACCTAACAGCAGTCAAATCAACAAACCCTGATGCAGTGTTCGTAGTAGACAACCCGGACAAGACACCCCTCATAATCAAACAGGGTTGGAATGAGGTCGGCTTAAAGACCGTCTATATTGCCGTTGAAAACAACCAAGACCCAGCATTCTATACCCTCTTAGGGCAAACAGGTAACGGGCAATTGCTTGAATCAAAACTTGATCCCTTCATGACCCCATCGTATCTACCAGCAGTACAAACATATTCAGAGAAATTCCACGAGCTCTACGATGAGTATCCTGGAATGATGGGTGCGGACACCTATGACGCATTCTACATCGCCAAAGACGCAATCGAGAGAGCAGGAACTCTGGACAAAGCTACTGTTCGAACGGCAATAGAAGATACTGACATGCCACAGATGCTGATCATGACAGAATCAGGAAGAATACGGTTCAGCACAGGTGTCAACTATCACGAGATTAGCCCAGTAACGTTCATTGAGCAATTCTATTGGGATAGCACCGACAACCAACTTAAGTCACGCATTGTTTGGTCACCGTTTTCACCAGGTGGCATTACTCTAAAACAAGCAGACTTTGCATTGCCAACCGGCTACCAAGCTGGAAGCCCATAATTTTTTTTTAAAAAACCTCTTTTTTCTTTTGTTTCTCGCATATTTTAAATAGTTAACATGCCAAATTATGTCAACCGCTCAAAAGGGAGAGAGGATAGAACACATGGATATTACGACACCAACAATCATCTTAACTTTAGTATGGGGTGTCGCCATCGGTTGTGTCTACATTCTGCTGGCAACTGGATTAAACCTTATTTTTGGAGTCATGAAACTAGTCAACTTTGCCCATGGACAACTACTCATGATAAGCGCATTCTTGACTTGGACCATTTCAGTTGCATCGGGATTGAACGCTTACTTTGCCATCATCATTTCCATGGTTGTCGTAGCCATCTTAGGCATTGGAGTTGAGAGACTAACTTTCCGCCGTGTATTAGGAACGGACAAGTTGAATGAGATTTTTGTCAGCCTCGGATTGATCTACATCTTCGAAAACGCCGCTATGCTAATTTGGGGAGCAAGTCCAAAACAGATTGTTAGCCCATTTAGCAATATGAGCTTTAGTCTACCAGGTGTCTCGATAACTTATGACCGCGTAATAGCCGTCTTTATTGTAGTAGCCACATTGGTAGCTTTCGGTTTACTTATGAAAAAAACCAAGATTGGCTTAGCCATGCGCGCCACCAGCCAAAGAAATACAACAGCAATGCTCATGGGCATAAATGTAGAAAAAATATACATGATAACTTTCGCAGTAGGTGCAGCTTTAGCGGCAGTAGCTGGCGGACTTTACGGAATCATATTTTCATTCGATTACCAAGTCGGAGCAACACCCACGATTATTGCCTTCGCCATTATAATTATGGGCGGATTAGGAAGCATAAAGGGCGCCATCGTTGGAGGGTTGTTATACGGCATAGCGGAACAATTGGCTACCCTATTTCTAGGTGGAATCTGGGGTAGCGCAGTAGCATTCGTGATGCTCATTGTAGTATTGGTAATTAGACCCAACGGAATATTTGGTGAAAAAGGAGAATAAAGATGCGACTAAAACAACAACTCGCTAAACTGTTGCATTCTAAACGCTTCTTGTATCTGGTCATCATCTTCACCATCCTCGCACTCCTACCAATCTTTGTCAGTGACAACTTTTTCCTCACCGTTCTAACTTTAATCACCATCTTTTCGATTTATGCAGCAAGCTGGAATTTCTTAGCTAACTCTGGACAAGGTTCACTTGGACATGCCCTCTTCTTAGGGATCGGTGGTTTCGGATCAGCAATAATAGGTAGTTCAATATCAACCGCAATGGCGAGCTTACTGGGCGTGACACAAATGCCAGTGGGTGCTCTCTCTGCAACTATCCAAATTTTAGCGCTTCTCACAGGCGGCTTGCTCTCAGCAGGAATCGGATTACTGATTGGTTTAGCCTGTGTAAGGTTGAAAGCATGGTACTTGGCTATGGTGACATTCGGCTTCTCAGTGATTGCCGCAACCCTTTCAAGTCAATTTGATTCGGTAACCCATGGAATAAATGGGTTTGCAACCGCAACGCTTGTTCCAAAAGGTTTTCCCTTCTATATTTTGGTGCTTTCCTTCGCAGTAGCGTCTATCGCTGTAATGTACTTAATTACCAATTCAAAGATTGGAATGGCGTTCAAAGCAATTCATGAAAACGAAGCAGAAGCTAAGATGATCGGCATCAACACTGCAAAATACAAGCTTATTGCATTCGTTATTAGTACTTTTTTTGCTGGAATATCTGGAGGATTATATGCTTACTTCATAAGGCTCATCGACAACTCGGTCTTTTCCGCAGTTAACTCATTTTCGCCCCTGATCATGACTGTTATTGGAGGATTAGGAACCGTAGGAGGCCCAATAATAGGCGCCATATTTCTTGTCTCTATTGAGCAAATCCTAGCTTTGCCCAATGTCGTCGAGTTTCTGCGATCCTCTCTGGGGTCATTCTTTCCTGAAGTCAGCAATGTCGGGGCACCTTTAGGTTTTCTGATTATCGGAATAATATTGGTTGTTATAGTTATTTTTTCACCAAAAGGTTTAGAACCGCAAATCCGTAAACTCTACAAATACA
>CAZXGX010000009.1:24492-32152 GCA_964640475.1 uncultured Candidatus Bathyarchaeia archaeon | reverse complement strand
AAATCCTTATGCAAAATGGCTTTACAAAAGTTTACAATATGGAAGGCGGGATAATAGCATGGATGCAAGCTGACTATCCAATCTACACAACTTATCACCACGCAACAGTAGATACCTCAAGACATCATGAAAAAATCGATATAGAACCATGGCTTCTTTACCAGTCCAGTTGCACTTCTTGCCAGAACCAAAGCCAAGCATGCACTCAAAGTAGCACTCCAACAAACGTCAATGAAACCATATTGGAGCAGAGTGAAAACCATATACTTTCCCAATTTGCCGAAGAGATTAATGGCACAATATATGAATATACGGTTGATAGGACCTGGTTATGGCGATACAACGAAACAGAAGATGACCTCAACAGGACAATGACGTTTGTTTCAACTATTGTTACAACTGAAGAAAACACAACACATGTTTATGGACTGCTTGACCTAATCGAACACGAGGACTATAACATATCAATAGGTACCATTCTTTACCCGTTAGACTCCAACACCTACAATCGCTCCATAACAGCAATTAAATACATACCATCAACCGAGAAAGAAATAGTGACCGCTGAGCTCGTTGACTTCAACTCGTCAGTCACTTTATCAGAGTTGTATACCAGTTTAGGTAAAGTAATTAACAAGCTAGGGAAAGAGTATGAAAAAAGCAAAGACCAAAATTTAACAATTTTTTCTGAACGTTATTATACCCTAGCTGAAGAAACAAAACATCTTGCCAGAATCGTTAGAACACAAATTCCTCAGTACAACAAAAATATACTAAGCAGCACAGCTACTATAACAGACACCACTGATTGCGCTATATGCGGGACTATCTGCCTTATAGCAGTACTTGCAATTGGTATTGGTTGCGCAATAGTTTGTGCATTTACAGGCGTTACATGCGGATTCTGTATCAAATATTGGACATTGCTAGTGGAGTTTGGCGCTGCATGTGTGATCATTTGCAACTGGATTTGTACGAATTGGCCTAGTGAACCTGCATCAGGATACTGGGCATCAAATGTCATAGAAATAGATATTGATGGCAACGGTTCAACTAATAACGCGTATAGCCTTTTAGGCGAAGAGGAAGATGGAAACTTCGCACATATTCATTGCCCAGACTATGGCGATGCAGCTAAAATCACGACCTCAACAAATGAACCAGCAAGCGGTCAAATTGTTATCTATGGACACTCAGGCCCTGGAGGATACTATAGCAACTTATACGTGTATGTATCATATGACTACCAAACTTGGAACCAAGTTAACGTCCTGCAAATTACCCAGACTTCTGTATACAACATTTACGTTGGCTATGTATCTAGTCCTTTCAATTACATTGGAATATGCGGCTACGACAGCGGACTTAGTGTATGTTTATACATAGATGCAGTTGGCGTAACTCCATAAAAAACCGTATGAATTTCCTCATTATTCCCTTTTTTTTTATATTCATTAAGAAAAAAGGATATCTCGATTTAGTTTAAAGAAGTTGATACAATAGATAATTTGCGAAGGTTTAATTAAAAGAATTATATTGAGCAACATTACAATACTTGCTTCTTTTAAAAACAAAGTACCCACACAAGCCTCCTATTATAATGCCCACAATCGAACTAATAATTACCCATAATGGAAAACTGAGAAAAGATTGAGAACCTCCAGCCAAGCGTAATGAATTAAACAGTGCTATGATTAGCAAGCCGCCTCCAAAGATTCCTATAACCATACCTATTGATGCGCCCATTAACATAAATCCGATTTTGGCAGCGGCCATCTGGCGTTCTGGTGCGTAATGTGACTTAATCGTTGGAATCCTAATAAAAGCAACCAATGCAAAAATAGCTACGACAAACAAGACAATGCTGCCAAGTAACCAATAAAGACTGATACTACCTATACTGTAAAAATAGAACAATACTGATAAGAAAAGCCCATTTGATATAACAATCCAAATCGCGTCTTTCCATGTGAAACCATTTTTTCCTTCTATCTGCCTAATGCTTTCTTTAGAGTACTCTGATAGTAATTGTGAGGCTAATTTACCTCTCTCAGTAAGCAGGTATTGTCCTGAATCGTTTTTGGTTAATAGGTCTCCGAGAACTTTAAGATGATAATTTAAGCGCCCTGTGCTGCCAGCTTCTGTTGCATCCAGCATTTCGGTGTAGGTTAGTTGGCCTTTCTCAGTAAGTAAAAGGATTATTCTGCTTCTTGTTGTGTCCTTAAGTATTTTATGCAGAGTCGAAATTCTCGTGTTCATGATTTATATAATAGTATAGAGTGAATTTAGAGTTTGTTGACTATTTTTTTAGTCAAACGCCCTTTTACTTATGCAAACGGGTGGACGGGAGTTTTGAACGAGATCCCATTATGACTGGCTCGGGGATTATAGCTCTTTTACTCAACGGTCGTGTTATCCTTTCAAACACCAACATTGCGCTTGGATCCACATACGATCCAACCAATTGATCTATAATTCTAACCAAGTTTACCTGTACTAGCATTTATTGTACTATTCTTTACTCCTTACAGACGCATGCATAAAAAACGCTAAGCTATTTGATATGTAGTTGGTATAGACAAAGGTGAACCTTTACACTTTAACACTTTTACTGTAAGAAGAAATTAACATGCACAAAAAGCAAAAGTGAAGTTTTAAAGTGGTGGAGCCTGCATATTCAATTCATTTAGAGCGGGATCTTTTCTAAAAAACTTTACGAAACTTGCTGTAATTATTATAATTTTGTCCAAGTTATAGCTAATCTCCCCTGGTGAAAATTAATTAACTGTTTTTTTATCATCACTTATGCAATCTTCAATTTGTGAATATCTTTCTTTTTTGTTTTAGGTAAAGTGTTTTTATTTTTGATTGACCCAATAGCTTCTTCACCTTTCAGCGTTAATCTGTAGAATTTCCGTTGCCCAAAATCAATGCTTCTAACTAAATTCTCTTTTTCTAGAATCTGAAGATGTCTATATGAAGTGCGCCAGTTTAATTTTACTTCTCTTGCTATCTCGCTGCAATTTTTAGTTTTAATCAGCAGAGTTTTCATGATTTTTTTCCTTGACGCGGCACCTATTGAATGATTGAGCAATACTTCAGTCTCATCGTCTGTGTTCTCAGGTCTGCTCATGGATGCCGCCTTCGTTCCTTTGGTGCAAACTGGAAAATTCAGGTTTTTTGCTCTTGATGTGAAAAGCAATAATCATCCTGCTTTCCCAAAACAAATTAGCCACAATCCACGATCAATATATTATTTTTAAAAGTCAATATAAGCATTATTCACATTTGTAACGGGACATAAACTAAATAACACTAAATTTGGTAAAATTTAATTAAAATCCACCACGAATTATGCAAAAACGAACTCTACACGGAATAGCGCTTTAGAATTAAAAAAAATGCTGAAAAAGCCTGCTGTAAGCAAAAAAAGGTTGGTTTTAGGTAATTTTAAAAACCAATGCCCTCAAAAATAAGACGACACTAAAAGGTCTTGAGGTTAACTTGAAAAAAAGCTTGGCTTTTGCTCTAACAGCGCTTCTAATTGTGGTTATAATAATATCATTATTTATTTACTCAGATCAAGCTGTAGGCAAGAAACCGTTTTATGTCGGTATCACTTTCAGCAACGGTTGTCCACGGTGGTGTCAAAGCTGAGGCAGCGTTGGTTTTGCCAGCGGATTATGGGTGGGGAATGCGTAACCCAACAGACACCATCTGGGGCTTATGTAAAGCGGACAGCACTTCAGAGCAGATTTGGACGCAACTGCAAAGCAAACTGCAACAATATGGCTCAAAGCTTGACATAGTCTACGATGACTCAGCCTATCCTGTGACTGGAAAATACAGCCACATATTTTATTGGAATCAGACAGGCTAAGTTTATTTTTTGAATTTAAACAAATAAATCATTACCAAAGCTATACAGGCAATTATAACTATCACAGCAATTATCCATAATGGTTCAAACTGGACAGTTGAAGCAAAACGGTTCATAAGCGGATAATGGTCGATGTTATTTTCACCTATGACATAATTAGTATCCCAAACACCGTCAAAACCGTTTAGTTGCTGGGCTTCTGGGTATTTGTCGTTGTAGTCGCTCCAGTAGTTACCGCTTGCTTCTTTATCCCAAAAGTTGGCGAATACAAAGTCCGCGTTATGGCTGACGCCGTTTATTGAGGTCACGTTGGTTATTGAGGGTTCGATATTGACTTGCAGGGTGTTGTTTAGGAAATTGTTGAGGGCGAAGGTGTTGTTTGAAGCAGACGAAACCCAAACGCCGCAGTCATTATCTGTTAGGGTGTTTTTCAAAAACGTGTTGTTCAGCGAGGCGGACACTGTTGTGGTGCTCAGATAACCCGAATCGCTAGGGATATACACCCAATCCCAAAAGGATACGCCGTTCAGTTTGACGCCCCAATCATTTTCTGCCAAGATGTTCTCCGTCAACAGGTTAGAGGAACATGCAAGCAATTCCACACCAATTTCATTCTGGGCTATAGTGTTGTGGCTTATCGTGTTGCCCGTTGATTCTTTTAGGCTGATACCCATGGAGCTGTTGGTTACTGTGTTTTCGGAGATTACGTTGTTAGATGACCGCTCAAGCGCAATAAACATCGAATTACCCCTCACGATTGTGTCGGTTGTTGAAACAAGCAGGATTAGCTGTGCATCGGGCGGGTTGAGGTTTTCAACCCTTATTTGTGTGCAGTTTATGAGGGCAACCCATCCCGCGTCAGATGGAATGGCTTGGTTTTGTTTGTTTATCCAGTAGTAGATTGGTTTTCCATTAATTAGATTTGAAATATCGACATCTTGAATATTCTCTGGATATAGCCAGTTGGGATTGTAAAATAATTCTGAAACCTCGCTAAAACAATTGGCTCTAAAAGTGTTACGACAGGAACCTTCAAGTTTTATTCCTGTGCTTTTGCCTGTGATGTTATTTTTTTGGAGAGTGTTAAAGGACCACTGTAGTTTGATGGCGTATTCACTGCTGTTTGTTATGGTGTTGTTTTGGATGGTGTCGTGAGCGGACATTAACGTTATCGCTTGCTTACTGTTGGCAACAGTGTTATCCGAGATGAGGTTGTTTGAGGAGTAACTAATCAGTATGCCCTGAGAATTATCTATTATTTGGTTTTGAATTATGGTGTTGTCTGCTGAATACTCAAGTTCTAAGGCGCACCAGCACTGTGTAATCTTTAGATTTTCAACGGTTAAGCCCTGAGCATTGCTGTATATTCCTGTGTTGTTCGATTTAGGCGTAACATATGGGTCAGGTGGGAGTATGGAATTAAGATAATCGGGGTCATCCGCTCTGGTTTCGTTGAACAGTTCAAAAGGTGGAACACTTGGTCTTTGGTCATCTGTGCCTGTGCCTTGAAGCGTGAAACCAGCGCCGTCGATAACTGCGTTGTCTCTTTCGATTATGATTGACCCAAAAATGTTGTCCTTGAATGTGTAGGTGTCGCCCATGCGTTGAATGGGCGCTGTTGAGGGTTCAACTTCGCCGTTGGGTCTGATGTAGATGGTGTTGTTTTCGTTGGTTGTGCCTCCAATTCTTTCAGGCAGGGCTTTAGCTGTTTCATAGTCTATGGTAAATTGGCTGGCGGAGTCATTTTTGTATTGATTTAAAAGAGGTGAATAAGTCTTTACGAAGATTTTGTCTTGGATAGGGCTGAATTCCAGTATTCTCAGCCAGCCGCTTTCAATGTTAGTTCCCATTTGGAAGTCAGCTAACATTTGATACACTACGTGCCCATTTACGTTGTCGATTATCAGTTCTTCAGTGCCTGCGTGACCGCAAAGAACCAGAAATACCTGATCTGCATGAGGTTTCACTAAGCTATGCCATATACGCTCGCCGATCTCTGACCTATGATTGGCTTTTACAACCCCCATCATGTAGTCATGAGTGGCAACGATAACTTTCCTATCTGGATACGCGTCAATTATGTTGCTTGCCCAGTACAATACATCATCATCGGGGTTGTACTGAAGCTGAAGAATCAAATAATCATCTCCGCCAGCAGAGAATAACTGATAACTGTTTGCGTTATCACCGATGCTATACGCGCCACCGTACCATGATTCCTTGCTGAACCGCTCATAACCAAAATATGCGTTGTAATTCGAAACGTTGCCATCATGCATATCATGGTTTCCCGGTAAGGTAGCCCACGCTACTTTTCCGTCTAATGTGCTCATGCTGCGGTTTGCATTATTCCATTGGGTCATGTTATCGTAGTTATCAACAAGGTCGCCTAGTTGTGTGACAAACTGAATATTGAGTTCTTCCTTATTGTTAACTATCCATTGTGTCTGGGTATCGAGAATCCACGGGTAAAATTTTACGTAGCCTTGCGTATCAGGAAGAACAATTAGCGTAAAGTTCTCTGCTGAAGAATTACTTGCTGTGTAGACTACTGGTTTATGATCACTTTCTAAAGCGTTAATCAGGAAGAGATTTGAAGCAATTGAAAATATCAGCAGGATGATTATAGTACTTTTAAATGGCGGTATGGGTTTCATTTGCACTCGCTTTTTTGAAACGGTTGCTTGATAGTTTATAAAATTTTTCCCAGTTCGAGCAGTCTGTGACTTACAAGTCACCGCTTGAATACATTAATAAGATAGTGGTGGAAAAGTACCTGAACATTATCTACTGGAACCAAACAAGCTAAAATTTGCTTAAGAGGTCTGTGTGGTTTTTCTTTTGTTATTTTTAGCCCAGTTGATTACCCGCAAACCCCAATCTAAGACTTGGGCTGGAGTGGTTTTGTGATATTCCTTCATTATGGTGCTTAAATATGCGCCGTTTTCTGCAGTATTTTGGGTAATTCGGGTTTGTTGATTGGAAAAGTAAAAATTTATTTACTTGTAAAACAGGTTTGAATATATGTCAGAGCAAATCGAAGACATCATTAAAGTCTCCTCCAAAGGACAAATCGTAATCCCCAGAGAGGTTCGCAGGAAATTGGGCGTAAAAGGCGGAGAGAAACTCTTAGTGCTTATCCGCGATGGAGATATTTTACTTAGAAAAACCAAAGAAATATCCATTGATGAAATAGCTGAAAGGATTGAAAAGGTAGCCAAAGAAGAATGCATTGACGTTGACAAGCTTGTGGCTGAGGCATGCCAGTGGGCAAGAAAATCAAAGTAGTTTTTGACACGAATGTTTGGATTTCAATATTCATGGAAAAAACTCTTAAAGATGAGTTTTCGCATGTGAAAGAAAATCTAACCGTTTATGTCACTAAGGACATTTGCCTTGAAGTATCAAAAGTTTTACTGTACCCAAAAATCGCCGAAATTCTGAAGAAAGCAGACATACATGAAAAAGATGTTTTACGAATCTTTGCAGTTAACTCTAGAATGGTTGAGTCTAAGATGAAGCTACACGTTTTAAATGAAGATGCTGACGACAATAAGATACTAGAGTGCGCTTTAGCAGCTGAAGCAGACGTCATCGTATCTGGAGACAAGCACCTTCTCGAACTCGGCAAGTACAGAAAAACCAGGATTCAAACACCCCGAGAATTCTTTGACAACTTCAGAAAATAACAGTTAAGCTACTTTTTTCAACTGAGTGAAGGTTGCGCTTTGCATTTGGCTTTTAACCTTTCAGTCGTTGGTTTCACTGCTTACTCAGTCT
>CAZXGX010000009.1:0-24392 GCA_964640475.1 uncultured Candidatus Bathyarchaeia archaeon | reverse complement strand
GCTTTGCATTTGGCTTTTAACCTTTCAGTCGTTGGTTTCACTGCTTACTCAGTCTATACTAATTGTTACTTTCAAAATTGCTGAGGTACCTTTGTTTCCAAGAGGGGGTAATGTTTTTAGGCTTTACCTTAGTCTTGCTAAAGTCAATATCAAACTATTGGAATTGATTAGCATGCAGCCTATGCCTAAAGATTACAAGTTTGCAGAAATCGAGCAGAAATGGCAAAGTAAATGGGAAGAAATGGGAATAAACCAGTACGACTGGAACGACAAAAAACGCGTACCCTTTAGCATTGATACTCCACCGCCTTACCCATCAGGCGAACTACACATGGGCAACGTCCTCAACTGGACCTACTTTGACATGGTAGCCCGCTACAAGCGTATGCAGGGCTTCAACGTGCTTTTCCCACAAGGCTGGGACTGCCACGGTTTAGGCATAGAAATCCAAGTGGAAAAAGCAAGAAACATCCGCAAACGAGATGTGCCTCCAGACCAGTTCCGTGCATGGTGCATTGAACTTGTCGAGAAATACATCGCAATGATGAAGGAAGGCATCCTAAAGATGGGTGCAAGCATAGACTGGACCACCGAATACAAAACGATGAATCCAGACTATTGGCGCCGCACACAATTGAGTTTTATTTTGCTTCAGAAGAAAGGTTATATGTATCAGGGAACGCACCCAGTGAACTGGTGCCCAAGAGACGAAACCGCAATCGCGGACGCGGAAGTTGACCATGTAAAGAAAGACGGTATACTGCATTACATTCGTTTTCCTTTTGAAGGCACAAACGAGTACGCGTTAATTGCCACTTCACGTCCAGAATTTATCCCAGCCTGCGTTGCCGTAGAAGTTAACCCTAAAGATGAACGCTACAGCAAATACGTTGGCAAAACCATTGTTGTTCCAATCGTTAATCGACCAGTAAAAGTCCTCGCTGACGACCACATTGACCCCAAATTTGGTACTGGTGTGGTGATGATTTGTACTTACGGCGATAAAGAAGACGTTAAAACCGTAATAAAACACAAGCTCCCAGTTATCATGCTTCTCAAGGAGAACGGGCAGATAAATGAAAACGGCGGAAAATACGCTGGTTTATACACTAACCAAGCCCGAACAGCCATTGTCAAAGATCTAACCGATGCTGGTTTACTGGAGAAAACAGAGAAAATCCAGCAGGAAGTCGGAGTCTGCGACCGCTGCAAAGCCCAAGTTGAAATCCTTGAACGTAAACAATGGTTCATGAAGACAATGCCTCTCTCTGAAGCAGTGGAGAAGGCAGCAAACGAGATTCCATGGTATCCCGATTACATGAGAAACCGTTTAATCGATTGGACCCGAGCACTTGATTGGGACTGGGTTGTTAGCAGGCAACGATTATTTGCTACGCCAATTCCAGTTTGGTACTGCAAGAATTGCGGTGAAATCATTTTAGCAGACGAAAGTTGGGTGCCAATTGATCCACGAATGGAAAAACCAAGAATTGACAAGTGCCCCGCATGTGGTGGAAAAGAATTCACTGGCGAAACCGACGTGTTGGATACTTGGATGGATTCTTCAATAACCTGCGCAGTTCACGCAGGCTGGCCTGATCGAAAAGACTGGAAACACCTCTTCCCAGCAAGCATGCACCCCTCAGGCACTGACATCATCCGCACGTGGGCATACTACCTTATGGTTCGTCATCTAGCATTATTTGATGAACGACCCTTCAATAGTGTTCTCATCAACGGTATGGTGCTCGGCGCTGACGGTAGAAAGATGAGTAAGTCACTCAAAAACTACGCAGCAGCCCCAGAAGTACTCAACAAGAGCGGAGCTGATGCAGTTAGGCAATGGGCAGCCGGTGGGGGAGCAACAGGATCAGACATTCCTTATCGCGCTCAAGACGTAGAATATGGACGACGCTTCCTTGTGAAGCTCTGGAATGTTTCAGGGTTTGCAAGCAACCTCTTAGCCGACTACAATCCTAAAGAAAACGCTGAAGTTGATTTGCAGCTGCTTGATAAATGGATAATTAGCAAAACTGAGAGCTTAACCAAAAAAGTTACGGAAGCCTTTGAAAAATGCCAATTTAACATTGCCGTTGAAGAAATCCGCAACTTTACCTGGCACGTGTTCTGCGATTTCTACGTTGAAGCCGTCAAAGATCGACTTTACCGAGGAGAAGTCTACGGTAAAGCCAACCGAGCCGCAGCTCAGCAAACGGTCTATGAAGTATTATTTAGACTCCTACAGTTGATTGCACCAGTAGTTCCACATTTAACCGAGGAAATCTACCAACACATGTATCTAGACGGCAAAGGCTTCAAGAGTATACAAGTCTCATCTTGGCCAAAATTCAACTCTAAACTTGTCAATGAAGCAGCCGAAAAAGATGGTGACTTAATTACAGCCATCATGAGTGAAGTAAGACGCGACAAGGCAGAGAAAAAACTGCCCCTCAATGCGCCAATCAAAAAGCTGACAATTTACGCAAAAGATGAAGCTACCGTTGTAGCCATTAGACAAGGATGCGTCGACATAGCTGCAACATTGAAGATTGAAAACATTCAAGCCGTTACAGAGAAAGCAGAAGGTAGACAAGTCGCACAATACGAAGTGTTCATCAAAACACAATACTAGGCGAGAATTTATGGTAAAACAACAAAAGAAAAAAGTTGGCTTAATCGGAGCTGGGGCTATTGGTACAGTACTTGCTGAAGCTATTCAGCGTGAACTTGTCGTCTGCGACGAACTCGTTATTTTCGACGTGGATCAACAGCGTGCTCAAAACCTTAAAAACAAACTACATTTCCCCGTAAAAGTAGTTGACAGCATAGACACTTTACTTGCTCAGAAACCCAAAGTGGTTGTGGAAGCTGCTTCACAGCAAGCCATCACCGAATATTTTGATAGACTCATAGCTGCAGACGTCGACTTCATCGTCATGAGTACAGGTGCCCTGCTAAATCTTGACACTACAAATCCGCGAGTTCATTATCCGTCTGGGGCAATCGGCGGTCTTGATGCGCTATCCAGTGCTGCATTGGCAGGTGTCGACGAGATAACCTTGACTACACATAAACCCCCCAAGGCACTTGGTAAAACTAACACCGAAGAACTCATCGTTTACGAAGGCTACGCAAAAGAGGCAGCACGACTTTTCCCAAGAGAAATGAACGTCGCTGCAACACTTGCCCTCACCGTTAAACCCATCAAAGTTAAAGTGCAAGTGGTTTCTGACCCAAAAGTCAAACGAAACACACACGAAATCAACGTTAAATGGCGTTATGGCGAAATGCACATGCAGTTTGCAAACGACCCGCACCCAGAAAACCCCCACACCAGCGCTCTTGCAGCATGGTCAGCAATTGGGCTACTGAAAGCATTGCTCGAAGCCTGAATAGGCTGTACTTTACAAACGATTCGATAAAATGTGCTCGTAATTTCTTGCGCTTGGAAAGTTGACCTTGTTGATAGGCGCCTCATTGGAACAAATGTTTGATTTCATCTACTAGCGCTTTTATGCTTTATACAGGGCATCTTTGGCTTCTTCTGTTAAGTCCTTCTTTTCTTCTACAAATTCATCAACAGATTCTAAAAGGAGTTCTGCTTGTTCTTCTGTGAAACCGTATTGTATTAAGGATTTTTTGAAATATTTTCTTCTCTCTTGTTGCGCCTTCTCTGCCATAGATAATTTCTTTTCATTTTTAAGAAGTTGTTCTTCAATAGGCATCGGAGACACCTATTATAGAATTACCTGAAAGCATTTTTAAGCTTATCCTGTTGCTGCAATATTAGAAAAACGAGTCACTTGGTTAGTTCAGGGTTCTTGATGGATTGTCCTGTTTTTAGGTTTCTATAATAAGTAAAAGTTGGCCTTTTTACTTTTTATTTAATGTTGTTGCCTGTTTTTTAATCATAGTTTTAGTCAATAAGCATCAATGTGGCACGATGCTTATGAATAAGCTTAAATAATAAAAGATATTATGTGTATATTGGGCAATACTCATGAAAGTCACCCTCAACGTAAAAGCCGACGAACTAAAACTCGCACAACTGCTATCAAAATTCAACGAAAAATACCGAATGAGCTACAAACTAAACCGTCGACCTGAAGGCTACCAACTCGAAGTAGACCTAAACAGCGAAGACTTCGGCGAATTCATACGACGTCTAAACCACCTAAAAGATGCCACCTACAGAATTGAAGAAATGCGTGGCGGCGGACTGCTTGACAAAATCAACGTGAGCCTCCTACGCACAAACGTTGACACGCTAATTGGTAGAGAAACCATAGCCAAAACCGACATCGACCAAATTGATGGAGGCGTAGTCAAGATTGGCGGGGATATTTGGTTAGCTAAACCCGTTGAAGACTTCAATATGATAAAAGAGGGCTCAAAAGTGAGGGTTGTTCGAGTTGAAGGAGTTAGCCTTATAGTGGAAGGAGTAGAGGAGGAAAAAGAATGTACGAAATAGAATTAACGATAATCGGTGTAGTCATTACAGCAGTCGTGTTATTCCTGCTTTCATTGGCTCTAAAAAAAGTTAACCAGTATGAAAAAGGTTTAGTTGAAAGATTTAATGCTTATGAAAGAACAGTTGAACCTGGACTACATGTGATCACTCCGTTTGTTAAAAGAATCTACAGAGTGAACATGCGAGAACAAGTAATTGATGTACCGCCTCAAGAAATCATTACAGAAGACAACGTAGTTGTCACTATAGACGCAGTAATTTATTATCAAGTTATAGACGCAAGACGGGCTCTATACGAGATAGAAGACTTTGAACTAGCAATAGTTAAACTAGCACAAACAACCCTTAGAAACATAGTCGGTGAAATGTCACTAGATATTGCATTAACCTCCAGAGAAAAAATAAACGTTGACCTCCGAAGCGTCTTAGATCAAGCTACCGACAAATGGGGCACTAAAGTCAACCGAATCGAACTTCAAAGAATCGATCCACCTCAAGACATTCAAACAGCCATGCATAAACAAAAAACTGCTGAACAAGAAAGACGCCAACTACGTTTACTAGCTACAGGAAGAAAAGAAGCCGCGGAACAAGAAAAGCAAGGTGCTATACTGAAAGCTCAAGGTGAAAAACAAGCAGCAATCCTGAGTGCTGAGGGTCAAGCCCGAGCAGTCGAGCTAGTTGCAGACGCACAAGCCAAAGCTATTAAGGCAGTTTCAGAGGCAGCAAATGCTTACTTTAAAGAGAATGCACAGTTAAATAAGAAACTAGACGTAATCAGAGATACGTTCTCTCAGCAAACCAAAGTTATAGTGCCAGCGTCAGCTGATGTATTGAACGTTCTGGGGTTAGAAGGAGCTGCAGTAGTTCCAATAAAAGCAGATCAGAAACAAGCGACCCAAAGCTAAGGTGATGTAAACCTTGGCTACTATCTTTTCCCTTCTTCCGTTAGTAACCATTGCAGTCATCATTGCGGTCGTAATAATAGTGCTATTAATGAATACAGTGAAACCCAAACCAACAAGAAAATACCGGTTCAATTATAAACGCGGCGATGGGCGTTATGTAACTGGAGAATTCAGTGACCAGATGGAGCTTGATATGCGTCTACCCTATAGGCGATTCAAGAAAATATACCCTCATAGTAGAATAGGCTACCAAGAATACAAGCAATTACAAATGCGTAAAGCATTCAGGCGTTCAATGAGTTCGCAGGATAACCCAAGAATGGTGAGATAAAAATTTGAAGAGGCAAAAAAGCCTCATTTTTCTAATTTATTCAACTAGTTTTTTCTTAGCTTGAGCAAGAATATCTACTGTTTGGTCTCTCCATTGCTCAAAACCTACAGGACTAGATGGATATGTGTTGTAGTGCACACTTAGCTCTTTCATCATCGCGACTGTTAAACGAAGCTTATTGAGAAAACCTAACCGTCGTAAACCTTTGAAGACTCGTTTAGCAGTTTCACTAATGTTGAGATGGAACTCGTCACCCATGCCTGCTTTTAGCACATCATCTTCAGTCATAAGTCTCTGATTCATACCATAGTTTAGGTCCTCATCACTGCATGAAAGAAGGAATAATTTGAATATGTCAAGAGTTCCCTGTTTCTTACCGTATGTATCGATATACTTTTTGTTGTAGCCCCAAAGTGCATCTTTAGTTGGTTCGCCCTTGTTTAGTGCTTCAACGATTTGTTGTCCTGCAAAGTAACCGCTTAGCATTGAGGGACCGATGCCTCCGCCGTGAATCGGATTAACCAATGACGCTGCATCGCCGACTAGAACTACTCCATTACCAACCATGTTATCTAATGGTCTACGCACTGGATCAAACCATGCTCCGCCAGTTAAAACCAAGGAGTCGTCAAACATTGGCTTCTTAAACGCGGTTTCGTAGAGTTGCTGTTTGGGGTTAGGATAATTTTTGCGCATACAGGTTCCTATGCCCACGTTTACGCGTGCACCACCTTTGGGGAAAATCCAAATGTAACCGCCTGGAGATGCTTTTTGGTTAAGGTAGATTCCGCAGAAGCGGGTGTTTTCTGTTTCCTGTTTGAGTTGGCGAATTTCTCGATAGCACGCTTCAACGTCTTCGTTTGCCAAGTCTCGGTCTATACCCATTTCATCTGGGAGTTGTTTGCGTACCATGCCAAAGTATCCAGTAGCGTCAACTACAACTTTACTTCTAATCTCTGCAGTTTTGCCTGTTTTCATGTTCTTGGCGGTGATTCCAACAACTGCACCTTTCTCGATAATTGGTGAACGGAAATTTACGTTATCTTGAAGAATTGCCCCTTTATCGATGGCTTTTTTGAGAAGCCATTGTCCAAATAGGTGTCTGTTAAGGATGTAACCTTTAAAGTCTTTATCTGCAATTGTGAAGACTGTTTTTTCGTCAGGTGAGTAAATTTTTAAGCCATCAATTTTGGCTTCTAACTCTCCACCTGTTGGTTTCTCAAGTCCCAAAAAAGTGAGGTGATGCTCTCCTAGGGCGTCTCCACAGATTTTTTCGCCTATTTCTTGGCGTGGTTTCTTTTCAATTAAACATACTTCTAAACCTTTTTCAGCGATCGTTTTTGCTGCTAGGCAGCCTGCTGTTCCTGATCCGACAACTATTGCATCAAATTTTTCCATTATTTTACTCTCCGTTAACATTAATTGATGTATTTTGTATACCATGTTTTATTAGTAAATCCTTAATAAAGTATGAAGTAAGCCAAACCACACCGAGTGTAAATCAAATGAGTGCCCCTTTAACCTTAAGTGCAGAATTTCGTAAATTAGTTGAAGCAAGAATGGATCAAACATTGAAAGGCATCGAGGAAACCTTCAATGAGATTCTTGAAAAACAAAAGATATCAACCATAGAATTAAAAGAAGAACTCGACAGTTTACAAGATACATTCAATTTGTTGTTTCAGAAATGGAGCCTAGAAATTCTCTACACATTATTACTAAAAAAAGTAAGCGGCTTTGGAGGTTTTAAAAAAGCTCTTGGTGTTAACTCGCGTACACTCTCAGACAAACTAAAATTGCTTCAAAATCAAGGCTACATAAAACGAAATGTAAAGACTGGTCCACCCTTACGAGTGGAGTATACACTTACTTCTAAAGGAAAAGACACTGTTCTTTTAGCATTACCATTACTTTACTATTCAACAGCAACTTGAGTTCAGATCTCTGTATTCTTCTTTTTGACAACACGTGGTAGACAGGTAGTTTCCTTAACAGTTTCAAAAACCATGCATGTTAAAGTTTTTTCTAAGCCTCTAATTCTCCTAAGCTTATCAACAACGAATTTTCCCACTGCATCAACACTTTCAGCACGAAGTTTTACAAGCAAATCCCAATCGCCCGTGATAATGTGTACTTCCTGAACTTCAGCAAATCGTGCGATCTCTTCAGCTACGTCTCTCTGAGTGATTGGTGTTCCATCATCTTTTGTACCATATGATACTGACGCTAAAATGAAGGCTGCTGTGCCAAGATTAAGTTTTTCTGGGGAGAGAATGGCTCTATATTGCCTAATTATTCCTAGTTCTTCCATACGTTTTGTTTTAGCAAAGATGGTTGTTATTGGAGTGTTCGTTTTTTTAGCGATTTGGTTGGCTGTAAGTTTGCTGTTTTCTTGTATCAGTAACAGTATTGCTATGTCTTTCTCATCCAGTTTAATGCTCATATGTAATTATTACAGCTTTCAGGTATAAAAACCTGTATTATTCGTAAATTATGCAACTTTTATTATAAAAAATTTATTATCTCCTTTTCACTATGTACAATCAAATAAAAATAATAATAAGTGAAACCAAGTTGACCCCAAAAACCATAGCACAAAAATGTGTTTCAATCGAAGCACCAAAAGCGTTAGACCAACTAACGGAAACAGAAATCCAAAGAAAAGCCTGCATAGGCAGAATTATGACCTACTCATTAGGTAGTCTCACTTCAACATACGTTAATAGGGGTTTTCAATGGCTTCTACCAGTAGCATTAAGCCAAAGCACAGACCCCCTTTGGCCAGACCCTGGAGCATCAATAGAGAAAAGAATAGAAGTAGACATTTACGGAAAGCCAGTCCGCACAATGTCAAGCATGATTATCCACAAACTAATAGGCGCCTCAACAGCTTACCCCAAACTGTTCATTCTCTCACCCAACATTCGTATTGAAAAAGCTGAACGTGGAAAAACAGGCAAACACATCTATGAATTCACCCAACTAGACTTTGAACAACGTGATGCAACATCAAAAGACATTTTTGCACTCGTTGAAGAAGCACTCTGCAAGCTAGTCAAAGACTTACAGATCGAAATGAAAAAAGAATTAACTACAATCGGACGCTGTGACACACTAAAAACACTTAAGGCACCTTTCAAAGTTCTAGACCGCGAAGACCTTGAAGATAAATATGGTCCAGATTGGGAAGCAGCAATATCTAGTGAAATCAGTCAACCTGTTTGGATAACAAACATTCCACGTGAATTCTATGATTTCGAGGACTTCAAGACAGGTAAATGGGACAACTATGACCTGTTCATGCCACAATTTGGAGAAATACTTTCAGGTGCAAAACGCGAATATGAATATGGTAAAATCTTAGAAAAGATTGAACGTGATCAAGTTCGTAAAGAAAACTATGCACTTATCCTTAAAATGGCGAAAGAAGGAAGATTAAAACCAACTGCAGGTGCAGGTATAGGAATAGAACGTTTAGTAGGATGGATTGCAGGCGTTAAACACATCGCTGAATGCCAACCTTTCCCAAGAGTTCCTGGAACAGTAAATGAACTATAAAACGAGTGAAAAGAAAATTATGAATCCCTACTTAGAAGCTTTACAACCAAAACTCAGTCAAAAAGACTTTGAAAAACTAAACTCAATAGACAATCCAAACGTACATGAATTTATTGCAAAAGCAAGTGACCTTTGTCATCCTGAACGAATCTTCATCTGCAGTGACTCAACTGAAGACATTGCTTATGTGCGTAAACAAGCAATTGTCACTGGTGAAGAACAAGCCACATTGACTCTGCAAGGGCATACAGTACACTTTGACGGTGAACAAGACCAAGGAAGAGACCGTCAAAACACCAAATATCTTGTACCAAAAGGTGTTAGCCTGAGCAAGGCTCTTAACCAAATGGATCGGCAAGAGGGCTTAACTGAAGTTCGCCACGTGCTTAGAGACTTGATGATTGGAAAAACCATGATTGTACGTTTCATCTCTCTTGGTCCAACTGATTCTTTATTCACAATTTTAGGTTTACAATGTACTGACTCATGGTACGTAGCACACACTGAAGATCTACTTTACAGGCCAGGCTTTGAGCAGTTTGTGAAAGCAGGTCCAAAAAGTGACTTCTTACGTGTCGTGCACTCTGCAGGAAAACTTACTGAAGAAATGGTCAGCGCAGAACCAACAAAAAAACGCATCTACATCGACCACATGGACAATACTATTTACAGTGTAAACACTCAATATGCTGGAAACTCGGTAGGTTTCAAGAAACTTGCCTTCCGTTTAGCAATTCGAAAAGCCAGCAGTGAAGGATGGCTTGCAGAACACATGCTGCTAATGGGTGTATATGGTCCAAATAAACGTAAGACTTACTTCGCGGGAGCTTTCCCAAGTGCTTGCGGCAAAACATCAACAGCAATGCTTCCAGGCGAAACCATTCTTGGAGACGACATTGCATATATTCGTGAAATCGATTCCGCCGCTCGTGCTGTAAACGTGGAAGCAGGTATCTTCGGCATTATTCAAGATGTAAACGCTAAAGATGACGCTTTAATTTGGAAAGTTCTTACAACTCCTGGAGAAGTAGTTTTCTCAAACATATTGGTTAAAGACGGTAAGCCTTACTGGCTTGGTATGGGCAAAGAATTGCCTAAAGAAGGCCTAAACTACAGTGGCAACTGGTATGAAGGTAAAAAAGACGAAAACGGTAATGAACTTCCTGCAGCTAACAAGAACGCAAGATATGCAGTATCTTTGAAAGCAATGGAAAACGTTGATCCTGAACTACACAATCCTGACGGTGTCGAATTAGGCGGTATAATGTACGGTGGACGTGACGCTAAAGCTTACGTTCCCGTTCAGCAAAGCTTCAGCTGGCAACATGGCATAATCGCTTACGGAGCATCATTAGAAACTGAAACAACATTTGCAACCATTGGCAAAGAAGGTGTTCCAGAAATTAACATGATGAGTATTCAAGACTTCATCTCAATTCCACTGGGCAAAAACGTCAATAATAACTTGGAGTTTGGACGAAAACTAACGAAACAGCCAATCGTTTTCGGTGTAAACTACTTCCTTAAAGAAGTTGGAGACGGTAAATACCTAAACAGTCCACAAGACAAGCATGTCTGGATAAAATGGATGGAACTTCGAGTTCATAAAGAAGTTGACGCAATAGAAACACCAACAGGCTTAATACCAAAATATGACGACCTCAAGAAGCTTTTCAAAGAAGTGCTAAAGAAAGACTACGCTAAAGAAGACTACATAAAACAATTCACAATACGCATTCCAGAGAACTTGGCAAAAATAGACCGCGTCTCAAGATTCTACCAAGAAAATGTTACTGATACACCTCTTGAAATGTTCGGCCAACTCTACATGCAACGAGAACGATTACTTAACGCACAAGCTAAATACGGTGACTACATTTCCCCAGAAAACTTCCAATAAATGATGAAACAATGGGGCATATCCATATCAATTTTCCCCTTATTTGGGTGAAATTATAAATTCAACATATTTAGTGACTAGTAATTCATAACCATTAATAAATAATTCAAGGAAAACAAGAAAAGGAAAGTGAACTAAGCAATGATAAAGAAACAACTTGACAATCAAGAAAAGATCTACACAGTAGATTTGACGCAGATCGACGGAGACGGTTCCTTTAAATGTCCTAAATGCGGAATGTCAATTTCGCCGGAAGACGAAACAGAGGACAACTACAAAATAATTGATACTAAAGTATTAAACGACGAACTAGTAGAACTCGTTCTTACCTGCGGCAAATGTGGAAGCACCCTTAAGCTCACTGGGTTCCAACAATCAATTGACGCCTAAACTTACTTGAAATATCTGCTAATCCTTCAGCGTAAGACTAAAAGGAAAATCCAATTATTGGATCATAATTTTACTTATTAAATAAAGAGCGAGCTTTTTGAATAGTCTTATTCTTGCATATACCAATTAATGAGCATAGTTACCTTGGAACAAAGGTGTTATAATAAAAGACTAAAAATCCTAAATAATTATTGGAAAAGAGAACACAAAGCAAGCCACCAATATTGCAGTTGCCATTTTTCTTTTTCTGGATAATCCTGAAACATCATCCAGCGGTCCTGGATGTTTAACTCTTGACATGAACAAAATCAAGAGCGCCATAAAAAGAAATTGTGATCCAGAGAAAAGCAAAATTGCGATTGAAGCAAAAGTGAAAATCAACCGATATTTTTCATTGCTTATTACTGATCTTATGACATGACCGCCATCAAGCATGCCTGCTGGCAATAGGTTAAGCATTGTAACAAGCATTCCTGCCCAACCAGCATAAGCTATAGGATGCATATACAACCCATTATTAGGCGCTACAGGCAACGGCATCAAATTCAAACTAGTCAAGCCATCAATCAACGGAATCCAGCCAATAGGTATCAAGCTTCCACCAGTGGCATCAATTTGTGCCGGAATAGACAAAGTTAAGCCTGCAACACTAAAAATCAATGCAACTACAAAGCCTGCAATTGGGCCGCTAGCGCCCACATCAAACAAGGCATCACGATTTCTTGGTAACGATTTTTGCATTATTACTGCACCAAAAGTCCCCAATGGGGGGATGCCTGGTATAAAGTAAGGCAAGGATGCATCAATCTTTCTTCTATCAGCGGTTAACTTGTGACCCATTTCGTGAACACCAAGCACAAGTAAAATGGATGCCGAAAAAATTGCCCCTGAGATAAAAGGATTAATTCCAACTTCAGGAGGAAGTATAAAATAACCAGCAATAAAAGTGGTCAAAATAGTAGCTAGGAGAAATGCAATATTCTTTTTTGAGTTGCTTGGTTTCACTTGTGGTTTTTGTAGGACTCTTAATTCAATTTTACCCTCTCGTTTTTTTAGAAACGCAGTAAGATTCAAGTTTTCAAGATTAGCTAACAATCTGAGAAAGCCTTGTTTGGTTTCCTGCGGCCAAATTAAATAGTACGTTGGGATGCCTTCATACATCAGGGCTTCTTGAACTTGAAATTGTTCTCTAACCAATTGAGAAATCTTCTCGAAATCCGCTTGTTCAAATCCTGAAGCCACAGAATTGTGTGAGACATCACTCATAACTAAATCCTTTCAAACGTAGTTTTGATTGACAAGTAAAAAAGTGTATTGGCAACCTACAGTTAAAAATCTAAAAAAATTGAGCGAGCAGACAGAAACACTTTATGCACCCACTACACTTTCTTTAGAGAAGTGACTTTTAATGGATATAGAAACTTTCACTGTTGGAATGCTGTCAACCAACTGCTACTTGGCTAGCTGCGAAGAGACAAAAGAAGCAATAATCATTGATCCTGGATTAGAATATGAACAAGAAACCAAATCCATTTTTAACTATATAGAAAAAGCCCAGCTGAAAATAAAATTTATTGTTAACACACATGGACATTCTGACCACATAACTGGTGACGGCTTAATGCAGAAAAAATACGCTGTACCTATATGTGTTCACAAGCTTGATGCATCTTTTCTTGGAGCATTTGAAAAACACGATTCACTAAATAGCATTCTGTTGAATGATGGTGACATCATAAAGTTTGGAAATATCACTCTTAAAGTGCTACATACTCCTGGTCATACGATGGGTTGCATTTGCCTCGTTGGCGACAAAGTTGCTTTTACTGGCGATACTTTATTTGCTGGAAGTATTGGCAGAACAGATTTTCCTGAAAGTTCTCCAAAAGACATGGATGTATCAATAAAAAAATTGCTTGATTTGCCTGATAATTTACTTATTTATCCGGGGCATGGAGAAGTTACAATTATGGCTAAAGAGAAACGTTTTAATCCATTTTTTTAGAATTTTGTTCATTTTTTATCGAATTGTAGTTGTGTAGTACTTACGAACAATATGGCGTAGTAATACATAATATTTAATTAAGTCTTGGCTCCACCCCTATTCGGAGAACACAGAAGAATGTCCCAACAGAGCTCACCCCCTAAGAGCAAAAAAAGCCTAAAAGAATCCTTCTCAGGCTTAAAAAAAATCAAATTTAATGTTAACTTGAAGAAAAAGAAGGTAAAAGACACCCTTCCTCCTCCTGCTCCTACGCAATCAGTGCCCAAGGGACTAAAAGTTGTCGAAAAATACCCCTTATACGAACCCTTCTCACACGTTGTTATCGTTCAAAATCCAAAAACAGGCGAATACAAATACATTCTAGACGAACTGCAATTAGACTCCTTAGAACGAGGTGTCTACAACAGAATTCTAGAAATTCTCCTTGCAGAAATAGAGTCACCAAAAGAAGAAATTATTGATCCACGCAAGTTCTTTGCAGAAGAAGCTAAAAAAATTGTAGACAAATACCGAATCAGTCTCGGTTGGCTCCCAGACGTTTCATGGTACAAAATTCTCTATCACGCAGAACGCGATTTAGTGGGCTTTGGCAAAATCGATTCATTAATGCGCGATCCAAACATAGAAGACATTTCATGCGATGGTGTCAATAAACCCGTATACATTTGGCACAGGAATTTTGAAAGCATAGAAACAAATCTTCTACTTGAAAGCGACGAAATCTTAGACAACATGGTAGTAAAACTTGTCCACATGGCAGGAAAACACGTCAGCAGCGCCTTCCCAATAGTAGACGCATCTCTTCCGGGAAAACACAGACTTGCAGTCGCATATAGACGAGAAATCACACCTTTCGGTACCGCGTTTACAATCAGAAAATTCAGAGAAGACCCATACTCAATAATGGACTTAATCACAATTGGGACATTCACCGAAGAAATGGCAGCGTACTTCTGGGTAGCCTTAGAAAACCGCGCAGCCATAATGGTTTTAGGTGGAACAGCAGCTGGAAAAACCACAGCACTAAACGCTTTAGCCTGCCTCATTAGACCAGGCAGCAAAATCATCACTATCGAAGAAACCGCCGAGTTAAACTTGTCACATGAAAACTGGGTTTCATTAATCGCAAGACAAAGCTACGGTTTAGGCGGAAGTAACGTAGGTGAAGTAGCACTTTTCGATCTAGTAAAAACTTCAATGAGACATCGCCCCGATATGCTGATTGTAGGTGAAATCAGAGGTCAAGAAGCATACGTTTTGTTCCAGGCTTTAGCTACCGGTCACGGTGGTATGGCAACAATGCACGCTGAAAACGTTGACTCTGCAGTAAAACGATTAACCTCAAAACCAATGGACATCTCTCCTGCATACATACCCTTAATGAACATAGTACTCTCCATACAGCGAGTTCACATAACAAAGAACGGCGAAAAGAAAGCATACCGTAGAGTAATGAACGTAAACGAAGTTGTTGATTACGATAATTATCGCCAAGCCTTCAAATGGAACGCAGCTAAAGATGAACAAGAAATAAACCTGAACAAGAGCCACCTGTTAGATAGTATCGCTGATCGTCAAGGAATCACTGTAAAAGCTTTATTAGAAGAAATTGAAAGACGCAAAAACGTTCTAAAATGGATGCGATCTAAAAACATCAGAAGCTACAAAGATGTGGCCACAATAATTGCTGAATACTATGCCCGACCGAAACACTTCTATGAAAAATTAATAGCTGGGGAGGAGATAAAGCCAATTGCCGCTTCTAAAAACGCTTGAGGCTCTATCTTTCCGCATCTTCGGCGGCATTGCACCGAAATTCTTAAAGAACGTTTACGAATTTAAAGACACGTTAAGTAAAGCAAAAATCAGAATCTATCCTGAAACTTATGTTTCATTAATGTTTTTTATAGCTTTACTAACTGTGCCTGTTTCTGTAATATCAGCTTTAGTGCTTGTATTCTTCGGCTTTATGCCAATTATTTTCCTAATACCTTTGCCGTTCTATGTAATGGCTGGCTTCATGTTTGCGCCAATGTCAAAAGCAAGTGATAGGGGTGCAGGTTTAGAACGAGAAATGCCTTTCGTTGCGGCATACATCAGCGTCATGGCATCAGGTGGTATAGCTCCATACACCAGCTTCAAACGGTTATCAGATGTGGAATTAATGCCTGCCATGAGAAAAGAATCATTAGAAATTATTAAAGACGTAGAAATCTTTGGTATCGACCCACTTTCAGCTTTAGAGAAAGCTGCAAAAGAGAATCCGCTTGACATATTCAAAGACTTCCTAGCAGGTTACGCTTCAACAGTCATCATAGGGGGAGACATTGGACACTTCCTTGAGAGAAAAGCAGAAGACATCTTCAAAGAACGCGCCTCCAGAGTAAAAGCCGCAGCAGAACGTTTAGGCATGCTAATGGAAACTTTCATCATAGTCATGGTTATGATGTCGCTTTGCTTCTACATACTCTTCAGTGTAGACTCAATACAATCAAGCGCCACATCCTCCTCTCTAACAAGCATGCTCATGTACACCTACATCTTTACACCCCTGTTATCAGTGGTATTCATTTACTTAGCTCACAGCATGCAACCAAAAACACCGCTTACAGAAATGAAACCCTACAAAGTATTCGGTGTCAGCGCAATAGCTGCAATATTTGTCTTCATGCTACTTACAAACTTCATGGGTGCAACATCAATCTCCATCATAACTAGTATCCAATCAATAGTGGATCTGCCTGTAGCAATAAGCGTCGCATTAATCATCGCCACTGCACCTGCAGCATTAGTAAGCATGAAGTTACAGGTAGCAAAAACAAGCATGGAACGAGGAGTAAACAACTTCCTAAGAGACTTAACAGAAGTCAGAAAAACAGGTCTTTCACCTGAAAGATGCATTGAAACCCTGTCAAAGAAAGAATACGGCACATTCAGTAGAGAACTAAGAAAGATCAGCTCAGAAATCTCTTGGGGTATCCCAGTTAAAAAAGTCTTCTTTGACTTCCTCAAACGAACAAAAAGCTGGATGGTCCAGCTAAACATGTTCCTGCTAGTAGAAACAATCGACGTCGGCGGAGGCACCATCGGCATGATTGAATCACTAGCAAGGTTCAACAACTTAACAGAAGAAGTTGAAAAAGAAAAGAAAATGTCCGTTCGACCATACATATTCATGCCGTACCTAGCTGCAATCTTGCTTGTAGCAACAACAATCATGATGCTAAGCTTCACCACTGGAACCTTCTCAACAACAGCAGCTACAACAGCAGCAACAGCCGCAACTACAGCCGCTTCAGCATCAAACATGGATTCAATTAAAACCGTCTTCATATCCTCAGTCATCTTCAACAGCTACATCATCGGCATAGTCGCAGGGAAAATCAGTGACGAATCAGTTGCATCAGGATTCAAGCACGCAACAATACTTGTGATAATCTCTCTAATCGCAGCCAAAGTTATGCCGCTATTCGTAAAAATCTAGAACAGGAAAGGAAAAACACACAATGCAGCAAATAAAACTCCCCAAAATCTTTAGGAAAAACGAGAAAGCAGCAAGCCCTGCTATCTCTACAATGATACTAACGGCTGCCGTAGTGGTGATGATTCTTGTGGCCTCCAGCTACGCAAGTGACTTCCTAAACAAAAGAATTGCAGAAAACGAGTACAGTGCCAATAAACAGTTCATGCTTACTACTGGTCTCCAAATAGACGACACTGCCTGGACAATTGGCAGAACTCAAACAATTCGTTATACCACCAATTACGGGTCCATGTTATTTCAATCTGCGGCTTTAACCTACTCCTTTGAGGTCTATTACAATTCAACTGGCACTTGGGATCCATTAACAATATCTGAGAATGAAACCGGTATGATAATGTTCAAACTACCTGTGAATATGTTCACTTTAGGTAAAGATTACTTTGAACGAATCTCTTCAAGTAATGGTTCAATAGTTAAAGAAGGTCCCTCAGCGCCTGTAACTGAAGTTTTCTGCACCGAAAAGTTTGGAATGTCTGATGGAGGATACATACGCATAGTTGCTGTTCCATCTGTTAGAATGCTGAGTTCAACAATTACAGGTTCAGGCACTGAAACTGTGCATTACTACAAGTTGTATTTGCCAATACTAAATACTGCTTATTCAAATCCTTATCTTTCTGACGCTGTAAGTCTCACAGGTAATAGTGTTGACAAAATAATTGTTAGCGGCGTAGATCAAATCAGAATAAATATTACTTATCCTAACGTCGGACAAGGTTATGATTCAGGCTTTTTCAATTTCAACAATTCCAGTCAAACAGTCATTTTGGACTACAATTCCGTAGTTGAATTGTACGTTGGTCAGGTATTAGTGACCATAGGAGACGTGTAGAGGGATCAAACATGCAAATGACCCTTGAATACATGATTATGATTCCGCTCCTGATACTGCAGATCTTTCTTTTTCCTTACGTTGCCAGTTTAACTATGGAAAACTGGACGACATCCAGAGAAACACTGCAGCTTCAAGAAGTTGCAAGCAACTTAGGGAGCTCAATTCAACAATTATACTCTGCTTTGAACCATGATACAATCACTGCAGTTAACGTTAATAGCACAATTAAGATTTCCCAATACATAGATAACCATCCATACACTGCAACTGGCATCTTAAGAACAGCTTTAGACTCAGTGCTAAACTCAACAAAAATTCTAGATCTAACATTAACACTAAACGATACCAAAATACAGACTTCAACATCTGTAATATTAGGTCCCAACGTCAACTGGAACAGTTCATCAACTTTTCTGAGTAATTTCAACTCCTTAATTTGTGCTCAGAAATTTTCCAACGAAACAATCAACTTGACTTTCGCATCATAGGAGCAAAAGAAATGGTAAGCTCGTCAATGGATCACATGATTGCTTTAACAATCTTCATAGCTGCGACTCTGCTTTTCATCGGATTATTTAGCCAAACAATTCAGACAGCAGTAATTTACCAAAACAACCGTGCAACAGCAACCAAAGCAAGTGATGTTCTTGATAGCATTTTAATTAATCCTGGTACTCCGGTTACTTGGGGAAGAAGTGGCGCCAATCCAATAGGGTTTGGACTACAAGATCCTGAATTTACTCAGTATAAACTTGACGGTTTTTCGCTGATGAGACTTGAATCCCATAGTGCCTCTTGGATTACATTTTCTAAAGCACAAAATGAAACTGGATTATACTACAGTGACCATAGTGAGGGTTCTAACAGTTATCTGTACATTCCAAGTTCCTATATATTGAATTATTCTTCTGCAGAAAGACTGCTGGGATTGAATGGAACATATGGTTTCCAGCTTACATTTACACCAATTATAACAGTTACTATTTCAAATCAATCGCAAAATCCGTTGACCTTTTCAATTAAAGCGGATGGCACTGGTTTTCCTTTAGCTAACGCAAAAGTAAGCTACAAACTATTTCTTCTCGAACTAGAAGGCACTAATCAATTTCCCTCATTTGCTGTAATTAATGGGACAACTAAAACTAACAGTCAAGGTGTAGCTTCAGCAACATTTAGTGGTATTAGTAGTAGTCAAAGCTATGCATTTATCGCCTCAGTTTCATTGGGTGGTCTAAACGGTGTAGGTTGTCACGTCAGCAGTATCCAAGAAGACACTCATGTTACTCCATTGATTGGTAATTTAACAGAAAGTCAAATATTATTAGCCCACAGCGCTGACATTGAAGGTGTTGCATCTGAAGATATTCTTACTTACAACACTACAATGGTTAATTTTAACTCTGAAACCTTTGCCTTACAAGAACTACAAGTTAACAATACAGGAATATTATGCGCTGGTTTAGCTAACCCTTACGGTCATCTAACTCTTTACAATAATCCCGCTGTCCTAATAATAGCTTATAATTCCTCAGCAAGTCAAGGCGGTTTTTCACTGATGCCTTGGGGAATCAGCGCCCTATCATACACTGTGACTTTTGGCGATACATCTTCAGCTTTAGACTGGGTTTCAACGGACATACGCCAAGTAACTGTTAATGGTGTTGCTTATCAAGTGAAAATCTCAGTTTGGAGCTATAAAGGATATCAGGTGAATGGATAATGATGCGTACTATTGAAATCATATTTGTCGTAATAATCCTTGCAGGAGCATTCATTGCGTCTTCATACTTTGCTGTTTTACCCTGGCCACGTGAAGTTTCACCAGTGAACCTGCGCCGCCTCTCTATAACGACCCTTGAGCTTTTAGATTCCAACTATGATCTAAGTTCAGCAGCCTTTGATGTCAATAATGCTTCAGCTTGGGATAATATTCAGATAGCCTTGTCAGCTTCTCTACCAACTAACGTAGTTTACAATCTAACTCTTTACTCCGTAGGTGGCACTAACGGTGGAACAGAGCTATACAGCAATCTTAAGAGTGTAACAAACGCGGAAGACCTTGGCATTACTTCTGATTCTTCTTCATATTTGGTTGCTTCATCAAACGTTACATTTAATGTTACTCCTGAAAAAATCGGCGAAGGTACTGGTGGTACTTTATATATATTAAATTGCAGTGATGCAAACGGCTGGTGGATTACAGGATATACCGCGCAGAGTTTAGCTCAAGACCTGTATACCATGCTATCTCCATACTTTGTTAACACTATAATGGTGCAAAATACTTCACAGCTTGAAGACTTACTTACTGGGACATCATTAGAGGGTGAAACTGTCCAAAACGCAGTTATCATTAACACCTTCGGTGAAGCAGTACCTATACCACAAGCATACTGTACTTCTCCATATTCCGACAATTCTTATGCACGTTACAGTTATTACCTTGGTCAAAAAGTCAACCAGTATAATTGGACCTGGTCAAGCATCGTTGGATACCCGTTTTACTATGTAAGTAACACAGTAGCCTTTAGTGGAACACAAAACAGCTGGGGAATTTATGGAATGCAACAAACCGGTGGAACAGGCTCCATAGCTTTTCTTAAAGGATTAGATAATCAAACCTATAGCACTGCTGGTGATGCAATATCTGATAGCCAAACAAGGTCAGCTACTCTTACTCAAATCGCTATTGATGCGTGCAACTATTATGGAATATATCCATCGATATACCAGACTTCTACAAGAGCACTTGATAACGATATATGTGCAACTTACCATCTTTCAGTTGGATTAAATGTTCTCAATCCGTCATCAGGGTACAATCCAGGAACAGTCTATACTCATGGAACAAGCACGATTACTGGATCGTTTTTGGCTTTGGGTTTAACACGTATGCCTGATGTTCGAGTCACTGCAATTAGTCTACTTTCATATTATCATCCTAGACTCTATCGTTCTGAATACACAGCATCAGAATCTTCCAGAGTAATTATTCTACAACTAGGCTTGCTTGGAGGAGTCTAAAACGAAGAGCTTTAGACTTAACCGCAAAGGGCAATTCTCAATCATCGCAGCTTTGCTAGTAGCTGTTATTCTTGTTAGCGCAGTAATAACCACGTATTCGTCAATTCGGTATGCATCTGATTCAGAGACCCCTCAAACATTAAGCACGATTGATGAAGTAAATTTGGCGCTAAAAAGAATATTAGGTTTTACTGTAGGTTATTACGGATCAGTTTTGCAGGTTACAGGCAACACTACATATGCTAAAGCTCTTGCTTCAAACTATCTAAGTAGCGGTTTAGACAGCATCGCTGATATTAGACCTGACTTAAGCCCATCTTTTAGAGTTATGAATTTGGATTTAAAAACAAATTGGTATTCAAACGATAGCTATAGTTCTGGAGACTTTACTATTGAATATGATTTAGGCGGCTTGGGCATCAGTGGTCTAACTTATTCAACTTCAAGCCAACTAGACATTCAAGTCCTAAGTTCACCAAACGTTAACCAAGCATTATTGAATGTTTCCAGCGATGGCGAACCACTAGTTAATCTAGGAAAATCTAGTTTCAAATTCTATAAGTACCTATTCTCAAATGCCACTTGGGACCTAGTTGATTTAGATAATGAACCTGTAACCTACATGGATGGCAGATACCTTGTTGATCTTCCAAGTGGAATGAATATGTCCTTTGTTATCCAAGTTGAAGATACAAGAGGACTCATGGTTGTCGCATCCTCTTTTAGCCAATTTACAGGAACTTTAGCATGGAACACAACATCAGTAGAGGAAGGCTTTGACTTTGTCGATTACGCCAGCTTAAATGTGACTGGAACACATAGCGACTTTACAGCTCAACAAACCATACCCGACAGCGTCTATGACACATTAACCGAAGACGCCTTAGGATATTCTACCAATAACTACTATGCATCATACCGCAACTTGCTTGGTTCAACAACGATCTCCCATACGTCAGGAAACATTACCACTGATACCTACAGCAATAATGGTGCTTACTTGCAACTACGATCCTATCCAAGTGCTTATGGTTCAACATCAAACTTTGGTTACTCAACACCCGGTGCCACTCCTGAGTCTTTTAGTCTGACTTCAAGTGTCGGTTCAAGATTTCAATCCACTACGTCAGGTGTAGCCAGAAGTATAAGCTCATACCTATCCTATACAGAGACCACAGGAACTCTTGGCCGAACGAGCACCTCATCTACAAAAGGGAACATAGAAAATACTATCAGAGGAGGGCGCATCACAACTCCAGCTTATTCTGTGAGCATTTCAAGCATTACCGCATATATTGAATGTACAAGTGCTAGCAAAAATATGAAAGCAGCAATTTACACTACAGATGGTACATTAGTGGCAGGTACATCTGACCAGTTGATTCCCTATAGTTCTAGTGCCGTTTGGCGAACTTTCACTTTTAATTCTCCTGTGTCTCTAGATGCTTCAACAGATTATTACCTTGTAGTATGGTCCCAAAGCGCAAGTGGTTACGCCTATCTTAGGTATGCTAGTTCATCAAGCAATTATTATGCTTATGATTCAAATAATTATGATCCTGATGAATGGCCTTCTACTGTAAATTGGGACAGAAGCCGTTCAGGATATCAATATAGTATTTACTGCAATTATGAATCTTCACCTAAAGCACAAGCTGCAATTTACTCCGCTAACGGTGGAACCCGTTTAGGAATAACTGAAGAAATTACCTTGACCCCTTCAAGTGGAGCCTGGGTTTCATTTGACTTTGAAACTGAAGTCTCGCTTTCAGCGTCAACAAATTATGTTCTAATGATTTGGTGCTCTGATTCAATAAATGTCCGCCTTTACTACACTGGAACATCAACCTCCCGTTATGTTGGGAGTGGATCAATGTATAACGATTGGTCATCATCTGTTACTCAAAGTGGCTCACGTACATACAGCATCTATTGCACTTATTCACAAATCACTGAATATACTGCGCAAATAGAATTAGTTGGAACCTCTGATCTGCTGAGCTGGCAACAATTGACTTGGACAGTTGACAGTTCAGTTACATCTGGAACAGCAAATTTAACTCTTCAATTAGCTACATCTACTGGTACTTATCCTACAAGCGGTAATGATGGATACAACACTACAACATTAACAACTTCTGATACAACAAAAACTTCAATAATTACATCTAATCCGACGAACTTTAGAAACAGCACGGGGTACTGGAAATTGATGCTAACAGCTACCAGCGCTACATCATTTGATTTAAAAATAGATTTGGTTCAATTTGCACCCCAAATAACTAATTATGCGCTCAACTTGCAAGAGCAATTCGTAGACCTAAACTCTTCGCTTCCGCGCCAGGACCTATGCATTAAGGCAGGAACTTTAGGCTCTGAATCTTTGATGGTTCAAGTTTATTACGCTAGTTCATGGCGAAATCTGATGTCGCTATCTACTGGTTGGAATAATATTTCGGTCTCTCCCTACATTGACTCCTCTAATCTAACAATACGTTTCATAGGCGCAACAGAAACAAGCGACCCAATCCAGAATACATATCAAATTGATGCTGTTTTCCTTAAACCTCAACCTGACATTGATTATTTAATTAACCTTCAAGATTCAACCTTCACTGTTGAATACCTTCAAAATGGTACACTACGCTGGCTAGGTCAAAACCTTGAGTTAACAACCCAAGAGTTACCTGTCCCACCTATACCGGTAAAGGCAATTCATGTCAACGCCACCATAAATGGAGTAAATCAGGAAATACCCTTCCAAATAGAAGATTGGTCCTCCAATTATCAAGTTCCTTTAGGTTTAACTAGTAATGCTTCAGTTTTTGGTAGCAATCAAATGATAGTTTTCCTCCTGAACAACCAAGTTACGGATTTTACAGTCTGGTGGGATGGTAGCGATAGTGCAGTTCAAACATCATTAGCATACACTAAAAAATATTTCATAAATGACGACATAGCGAACGGCATGATAACAAACGGCATATTGAGCCTAACAATAGATGAGGACACATTTGAAGTGACTTCAACAGTTGGAAGTACCTCAAGCACAACAACTTTTATGCGTGTTAACGGAGAAGCCAGCACTTATGGTGCGGGTCAAGCTTTTGTTATTAATAATGGTGTTGTCAGGGACGTAGTTGCTCAAGAAGCTGAATGGGGTGGCGGAGCACTAGATTCACCAAATGTTTACGCCAGCATAGTGTTGACATTGCCAGCTAATGTCTCATATTATACTTACTCTTTAAGAATGATGTACATTGAATCAACAGAGCCAAGAGTCCTGACGGATTTGTGTCCTTTACAATTATCCACTACCCTTTCCTCGGTACAAGCACAAACTGAAAATGGTACAATAGCACGCTTTCCGGTTGTTCAAAACGGTACAGGAACATTCTCTAACTACACAAGTGGCGGCTGGACTGC
>CAZXGX010000008.1:0-32182 GCA_964640475.1 uncultured Candidatus Bathyarchaeia archaeon | reverse complement strand
GTATGAAATAATTGGAACCCTATTTTGCGGTTTTGCAGCACTCACTAGTTACACTGGTTTGGCTTCTTTGGGTATTTTGTTACTTTATGCCCTGAATAAAAAGTTAAGCATTAAACATATCGGGTGGTTAACGGCATTAATAGTCATTATTGTTCTGCCATGGTATCTGAGAAATTTAGTTATACTTGGAAATCCTGTTTACCCCTTTCTTGGAATCGGGCAATATTTAGATCCCCTATTAAGAAGCTCAACAACACAACATTTCCAACAGTACAGCTTGCTACCATATTATGGCTTAGCTAACATCCTTTGCATATTGGGCATATGTGCCTTAATAGCATCTATAATCTATCTTAGTTTTTCGAAACGCAAGGATTTCCGCTTGGTTCTGCCTTATTACTTGTTGTTAATTTTCCTTGCAATAATGGTGATGCATGTTATTTTTCCACGTTATCTAATACTTGCTCTACCCGCTTTAGTTATAATTATTTCTACTACCATTAAATCGATTCCTCTTCCCAAAAGTCACAGGTTAAAAACGGCTATTCCTGTGGCTCTTTTATCGCTGGTTATCCTTTCAAGCGCACTGATGTTGCCATACATGAACTCAGTCAAACCTGACCAACAATTAGGCGAAGACAAATCACTCTACTTAACGCGTATATTTGCGGAGGGTGATGCATGGCAATGGATTAACGAGAATACACCAACAGCTGCCCGAATCGCAACTTTTGATATTAAAGAATACTATCTTGAACGGGATATTTTACCTTTGGATGGGAATGAGTCATCACCGCTTTATCGAATGGAGACTATTGAAGAATGCATAGATTTCCTTCAAGAAAGAGGTGTATCGTATGTTCTAAGTGTTCCTTGGGCAAGTTTAGGAGATGTTAGAATGCCGCCTGCTTACCTTTGGTGTCCTTTAACAAGCTATCTTGGTGATGATAATTATTTGCCAACGGTTTTTATTGGAAGAAACGGAACAACGATTTACCACATTGGGCAATTGGATGAAAATCCAATTTACCAAGCACTCGCAGAAAAGAACGTGACTTTTCCGATTAAGCATATAACACTTAACTTAACAATAACTAACAACACGTATCCTTATGGATGCCAATTCTATCTTCCATTACCAGTTGACTATCGAAATGGAACCCTGACTGTATTTGTCAATAGTTCTAAACCTCTCGTCGCTGAATTATGGAATGGCTTAGTTCCAGCAGACACGTTTGCAGAGTTGTCAATTAACTCGGAGCCTATAATACAATGGCCAATTAAACCCAGTAATAGCTCCACTATAAATAATCCTTCATTTACATGGCAAATTGATAAGGCTGGATACTTTACATTTCGAATTGTTAACAATGAAATAAATTTTGAAGGCAACTTCAACGTAACTGTAGATTTGAGGTTCAGTAATTACTTTGAAGCCTAATCTTTTAGGAGGATGATTTTTTTTCTAAGAAAATGCAGAATTTAGATGTTTATTATTCGTCAACGTAAAAACTTGAAGTTTTTCAACCAGTATATTGTAGAAAAATTTTTAAGCATTTTGAATAGAATATGCAAACTGGTAAAATAAAAAGGGTAAAATTCAATGAAAAAAGCACAGATGTTTATTTTCTGTACGTTCTGTTTATGTATGCTGATACTTGCCGGGAATGTCTCAGCTTACGATGCTGCCTATACCCATACAGATTATACTGGATCAACTATGCCAACGCTAGATGGAAAATATACGACTGCTGATGAATATTCTTCTGGTGCGTCACTTGGTTTTGGAACCAACGCTGTCTTTAGGGACTTTTGGGCTACGTCAGGCAACGTCTTTGAAAACTTCATCCTTGAAACTATGGATACCACAAACGACGCAGGTGACTTTTATGAGATTTGCTATGACTCAAACGCTGATGGAGGTGCTGCACCAAAAACTGACGACTTTAAGATAGTAATCACAGGTCATGGTAGTTCTGCCACTGTAGCATGGTATCGAGGAACCGACACAGCCTGGGCTGCGACAACAGGACCAACCACAGCCTTCTTTGACTTCAAGGAATCCTTAGATACCTCACCTACAAATTCAACTCCACACTACATGGTTGAAGTAAAAGTCGATAAACAAGATACAACCGCATTTGGTATTACTGTTCTTGGAATGAACTTTGCAATGAGAATTAGCTATTCTGATGCAGCTGCAGGTGGAAACGGTGTTCAAACGTGGCCACCAGCTTCTACCTCTAACAGTCCTGATGGTTGGGGTTATGTCCCTTACTCAATGGATGCAGTTCCTGAGAGCCTAAGCTTAGGTGTTATACTATCGTTATCTACTATTGCCATCATATCTGGAGCAGTACTTTTAAACAAACGACCAAAAACAGTGAACCTAACACACATACCATAATCACAAAAAATAATTCCCTTCCCTTCCTTTTTTGAAAAAAAGCTCAGAACCTAGATTTTTATGGGCTAGGCTTTATTTGAGAATTGAGTTCTTTGCCATCTGGATTTACTCCCACCTTAATCAATGGGCCTACTCCTATGATGTCTGTTCCAGTAAACAATGCCCTTGTTATAAAAGCAAATGCTAAAAGTTTTGGATCAATGATAGTCAGAGGCATTCCAAGTAATAGTTGCAGGAGAAGCACGTAACCAGCTTCTTGAACACCTAGTCCCGCGATTGTTATTGGAATGTAGGTTAATGCTGAAGCGAAGGATGCAATAAGAAAGAAGTCAAGTATGCTAAGAGACCCATAACCAAAAAGACCTGTGAAAATACAATACAAAGCAACAGCATTCACCATTAAGGATGCTAATATGAGAAGTGCAACTAAGATTAAAGAACGCTTAACTTTTTGACCATGCTGTTGAACATTAGTAAACATTTCAGTAACTTTATGCAAGCTCTTTCCAATTAACGGCAACTTTTCAATTTTAACTACAAGCTTTGACATACGCTTTTCCCACAGAAGTAAAAACAGAATTGTTCCGCCAACTAGCAAAATAACGATTCCAACAATCAACGAATTTACAACAGTTTCAGTCAAAGGCAAAAAACTAATGAAGTATCCTAAACCAACTGCGCATATAACAGCTTTTATGAAAGCGTTGATTGCTCCAGTAGCAAGGACTCCGGTCATACCCTGCTCGATTGGAACACCCGCTAATCGATTAATGAATATAGGCGTTAGAAAATAGCCTGATCGTGCTGGCGTTACATCACTTAATAATTGCCCTCCAAAACTAGCCAGAACTACTTTACGCACTGACACACTTGGATTTCCCTCTCTTAAAGGTGCATAGAGCGCAAGAGCAACCAAAGTGGAGGAAAGAATGAAGAATGCTGCAGCTCCTATAATATTTAAAATGTTAACTTGTAATATTGCAGCAAAAGTGTCGCCTATGTCTGCAAGTTGAAGCAGCCAAGCCAATATTGCAATACCTACAATCAATTGAATAATGGTTTTTTTGCGTACTTGCAAGGTATCATTTTCCTCTTATTGATAAGCGCAGTTGTGTGTTTCTGTTTATAATTTTTGTTAAGATAGCTCCAAAATTGAAAATTTTCCTTTTGCACGAAAAACAACTTTGGTTTTCATTTTAAAATAAACTATTGCGTCGAATTATGAAAAAGCATAAAAAGAAAACAGCTTTAAATGAATCTTTTAATCACAGTGTGACTTAAAGTATGAAAGGCAAAATTGTTCTCGTTACAGGCGGCGCATCTTTCATTGGTAGTCATCTGGTTGATACCCTTCTAAGGAAAGGCGCAGAGGTTTTGGTAGCTGACGATTTTTCTAGTGGAAGATTATCTAACCTTAATTACCAACTCGTGAAAAAGGGCACCGATAAATGGGTACATCCAAACCTGACAGTGCATAAGGGAGACCTCAAAGATAGACACTTTACAAAGCGCATGGTGGATGGCGTAGATATAGTGTTTCACCTTGCAGCCCTTCACGGAGGAAGAGGCTACATAGATATTCACCCCGCTGAGTGTTGCTCGAACATGATTTTGGATCAACTAGTCTTTGAAGAATCCTGTAAAGCAGGTGTTGAACGGATATGTTTTGCAAGTTCCGCTTGTGTATATCCTTCCTATCTTCAAGAACAGACAGGATCCGGTTATTTGCTCAAGGAAACTGATGCAGACCCGTTTGTAAGAGACAGTGCTTTTGCAGATTTAGAATATGGTTGGGCTAAGCTGATGGGTGAAATGGCTTTGAAAGCCTACCATAAGGAGTATGGTATGAAAACAGCTGCTGTACGAATATTTACGGCATATGGCCCCCGAGAAAACGAGACACATGCCATAGTTGCTCTAATTGCGAAAGCATTCATTAAAATGGATCCTTACATGATTTGGGGAAATGGTGAACAAGATCGAAACTTCACTTACGTTCAAGATATAGTTGATGCTTTAGTTTTAGCTTCAGAAAAAATTGAGGATGGTTCAGCAGTTAATGCTGGACGCAGCGATCGCTTAACTATTAATCAAGCTATTGATTTAGTGTTTGACCTAGTTGGCTGGCAACCAAAAAAGGTTGAACGTGACTTAAACAAACCACAAGGGGTAGCTTCTAGAGCTGCAGACGGAACGAAGGCACGTAAATTATTAGATTGGTCTTCGAAGGTTTCATACAGAGAAGGCTTCAAGAAAACAATAGACTGGTACTTTGCTAATCACAGTGTTGAAGCTGTCAAGTCGAATCTGGATAAATTGCTGGTAGAACGGTAAATCCATTTGCGCCATAAAAAATTCGCAAGAGGGAAAATGGAAATGCAAACCGATCTCAAGAATGCTGGGAAACACTCAGTTTCCGAAATTGATTATAGAATAGCTTTGATAATGCCAGTTTACAATGAAGCCGACACAATCGAAAATACAGTAAAAGAACTCTATGAAAAAGTCGTCACCAAAATGGGGTGTGTAGATATTTGGGTTTTTGAGGACGGCAGTACAGATGAAACTAAAAAAGTTCTTGAAAGATTAAAAGATGAATTCTCAGGGTTCTACACTGAAATGACAGAGAGAAAGAAAGGTTACCCTCGAGCCATGAAAGAAGCCTTCCTCAAAATCAACGCAAGTGATTACGATTATGTAGTTGCAGTAGATTCAGATGGTCAGTACGAGCCAGACGATTTCTTTAAGTTATGGAGTATTATGCAAAGAGATACCCCAGACATTGTTATGGGGCGGCGAATGACTCGACGTGAGCCGCCATATCGTAAAATGCTTTCTCGTGGCCTGCAACTTTTAGAGAGAGTAATGTTCCCAGTAAAGTGTAAAGATGTTACCAGTGTGATGCGGCTAATGAAGGTTGATCTTGCTCATGAAATAGTGAAAGAAGTAAAATATTCTCCTTACAATTTTTGGCTTGAGTTTACGGCACGAATGTCTCTGAACGGCTACAAGATTGTTGAAGTTCCCATATCTTATCGAGAGCGTGTGGGCGGCAGCAAAGTTTACAGTTTAGGGAAAATGCCTAAAGTTATCCTGTCAGAATTTCGAGCCCTTAGAGCCGTGAGAAAAGAGCCCAACATCTTAAAACATTTACAATAATAACTTGAGCTAGCATTCTTCTTTTCATTTTCTATTATTGATTGTGGGTAATCGAAAAATTCTTAAACTAAACAGATCAAATAAGAATATAATTCAAACTATAGGAGAGTAGATTTGAATTGAAAAGAACTTTTACGATTGCGTTTTGCATACTTATACTTTGCAGTCTACTATTAGCGATGCCTGCCAATGCGGGCAATGCAGCTTACGGACTCACAGAGTATCAATGCATCGCACTAGCTACAATTGATGGTGCTTGGACAACTGCCGATGAATGGAATGACGGACCAGTTATGACAATGTCTGCCAATGCAAGTTTCACATATAATATAGACATGACTTCATATTCCATACAGTGGCTTGTTGAAATTTTCACAGACAACACCAATGATACCGGTGACTATTGGCAAATCTGCCTTGACCCCGACAATAGCGGGGGGACTGCTCCTCAATCTGGCGATTTCAAAATGGAAGTTAAAGGACACACTACTCTAAAAATGTATCAAGGAAATGGTACAGGATGGACTGAGATTTCTCCCGAAGCTGGCGAACTAACTTGGGCTAACACCATAAGTGCTTCTACTTGGAATAGTACACCTCACTGGATCCTAGAGTTTTCTGATTCTTCTAAGACAGCGGGAACTTTACAAACACCTCAACCACCAAATGGGATGCGTGTTGCAGTTTACGACGCAACCACTGGCGAACTTGCATCATGGGCACCAAACAGTAGTGCAGACGTTCCAAATCAATGGGGAGTAATCGCAGGTTATTCAACAGATCCAATACCTGAGAGTCTTA
This sequence comes from uncultured Candidatus Bathyarchaeia archaeon, assembly GCA_964640475.1. Taxonomy (GTDB): domain Archaea; phylum Thermoproteota; class Bathyarchaeia; order Bathyarchaeales; family Bathycorpusculaceae; genus Bathycorpusculum. The sequence goes on along the minus strand of CAZXGX010000008.1, from coordinate 25,815 downwards.
GCTTCGGAATTTTGATTCTATTGTCCTCTGCTGCTGTAATAGTGGGGTCTTATTGTTTTCGGAAGAAAAGTATTGGCAACAACTTAATAATGAAATCATAACACTCAATCCACAATTCAATCCCCTTCTTTTTTTATTAAACTATATTTTAGTTTCTGTAGGCGTTTTATAATAGAGCCAAAAATCACACTTACGGTTCAGTTATTTTTTTTAATGATAAATCTTGGTCATTTTTTAGAAAATCTAAGATAATATCCTGTTTTCCGAAACGCCTCCCTTGTTCTTTCTACTAACATGAATCTTTCAATACAGACGATTAACAGGATAAATGCGAAAATCCAAATGAAACCAAACAATTCACCATACGTATTATGGAAGGTTATCCCAGCGTCTTTGCCATAATATAGATAAATCATGACTATCGAAAAGATCCTTAACACTGATGAAATAAACGTGCCAAATAAGCCTATAATAAAATAGAGCAATTTTCTAAAAGACGTAATGTTCGTTCTTTTAAAAAAGACCAGCATTATCAAGACATAAAGCAATAAACTGTAAATTCCAGCACAAGCCCAAGAGACTGAAACGCTTGCAGTTGACACTCCATTATTTACTACTAAACCTGGAAGTGCGGATCCTCCAGTATATACAGGATAATTAAGCATTACCTTGTAGCCTAAAATATCGAAAAGAGCTGCAGTAGTGGCTGTTGTTGGGAGAGCAATTTCTTGGAGTGGTCGAAGAACACCAAACGGAAAAATGGTGTCAAGCATATATGCTACAGCTATTCCGCCTAGAAGAGAAAAAGAAATGGCGAATATTTTCAATCCTTTTGGTTTATATGCTAACATAATTGATGTCATAAAGAAAATAAAAAAGACCATATATTCTACAGATAGTGGCCAGTAAAGATGCAGAAAGTCTGAGGGGCTATTATCGGAGTAGACGCTTGGAATTTTAAGGTCAAGCCCTGTTTGTAAAATTGTAAAGTCTAAACCAAAAAAGTTTGTTGCCAAAACATAAAATGTTGGAATTGCCGCACATACGAGAGAGGCAAGAAGCAAGTAGCGGTTTTTAGGTTTCTTATCATTGATTTCCTGCCAGCCGAAAGCTGATTCAATTACTAAAAACCACGCAAAGAACAGGTAGAACATTCTGCCTTTCCATGTGACATCGAAACTAAAATTTTGTGAAAAATACTTGTTATCCCAATCTTCAAAACCATTGGTTGAAGGATTGAAACGGTAGTTATAGCCTTCAATATTGAAATAATCAAAAAAACACAATAGAACTATCGGTAAAGCAATTAGCACTAATAATGTTATTTGAAACCAATATTTTTTCAATGCTTTAACCACTTTGGTAACTTCTTTTTGTGCTTAGCTATCTTTTAGGGTTTTGCTAAAAAGCTCTAATTAGCAGGCAACTTCATAATTTCAATAAATAATTTTTTGGTTTGAAACTATTCCGCGTGTTTTTTTATCGTGTTGCTGGTGAAAGATTCTATAGAAATAATCAGTTTTTCTTGACGTAACGTCTTTAAGCAATTGTTAATGGTAAATACATTAATTCCATCTTTAAGCGGAGTATAAAGCAACAGATAGGATGCTTATTTATTGAGTGCTGATGACATTGACGTAGAATTTGCAGACGAAGAAGAGCGGAGCGGGTATTCTTTAACTGCAACTGGGATAGCCGAATACATACGCTTCAACTGTTGCCCCCGTTTCTTCAAATTAAAAATCGATAAAGCCCACGAAAAAAGCCGTCGATGGCATGAAGCATTCAAACCAATTAGCCCCCTGCTTTACGGTGTTGGAAAAGCTCTTGAAGAAAAAAAGGTTTCAGAGTTTAAAGAGAAAGCAGCTGGTTACATTGATTTCAATAAGTATAACCCAAAAACTTGTGGATGGGAAAAAGTACAGGATTCCCTTAAAGAGCTTCGAGAGGTTATTGAAGCGCAAATTTCAGCTGGCGAAAAATCTGATTGCAGGCCAGTTTTGCTCTACCAAGTTCCAATGAAGGGACGTATAGGTGTTTGGACTGTTAAAGGAATCGCTGATTTGATTGCCGTTTGGCCTTTTAAAGACGGAAAAGTAAAGATACGCATTTTTGAGTTTAAATCCTCTTGGAAGGAACAAACAGCTCACCGAATTCAAGTCGCAATTTACGTATTGTTGCTTTCACAAGAATTAGGTAGTCTAACTTCAAAGCTAGAGCTTGAGGGCGGGGTCATAAACAGGGAGACTGTCTTAGAAACTCTTGATTCAGATTCTCTCCCAAAATTCAAGCTTAGCCCTTTACTTCAAGATGTTGAACGGCTCCTTGCAGAGAATGGTGAATTAAATCGTATTCATTGTACGCCGTTGGAAGAAGTTGAGTATCAACTTTGCTGGCGATGTGACAATTGTGGCTTTAATGAATGTTGCATTGTCTGCGCAGTAGAAAAAGAAAGTATAGCTTTATTAAATTTGAGTCGGGGCGAACAGAATGCGCTTAGGCATCATGGTATTGTAAAGCTTGAGGATTTAGCAAAGCTGAAAGTTGTAGTTGATACTACAGATTTGCGTCCATACGACTTCAAAATTATTCCTGCAAGAGATCTAAAAAAGGTGCATGAGTTATCAACGGACCCAGTTGTCGGTGCCAAGCTAGATTGGTTGATTGAACGTGCCCAATACATGCTAAGTGGGATACGACCAGGTAGTATGTATGCAAGCAAAAGTAGATGGATGCCATGGCTTACTGGAACAGGATACGGAAGCCTTCCCGAAGACAGCGCCTCTAATGGTGTTGATACATCGTTAATGTTTAGGCCTGATGGAATGATTCGGGTCTATCTTTTTGTTGAATGGGATTACATGCTGGATGTTATTTCAATGATCAGTGCCAGAGTAAGCTGCACACGTTTCAAAGGTGAACCATTAAGCATTTCACATGTAATCGGAAGCCTACCAGACGATCACGATATAGCTTTAGAGGAAGAAAGAAAACTGCTTGAAAACTTCTTTCTCGATTTGACAGAGGCAATAACTAAAATAGCTAACGAAGTAGGCAGCCCAGATGAAGCCCCTATTCATCTTTACTTCTTTAGTCGACAAGAACGAGATGCTCTCATGAAAACCGTGTGTCGGCAGCCTTCCCTTATGAGTGCACGTGCAATCAGGGACCTCTTAGGTCTTAGACAAGCTATAGACCAACCCATGTTTTCTATACTTCAAGACGAAGTGCAACATAGGAAAGCGTTAAAGTTCACCAGTTCAGGATTATTACCCATCCTTGAGCAAGCCTGCTTCTTCGATAATAATCAGTGGACAGTAAAACGTAAAGACGGCACAAAAGTAAACTTGCGGCAAATCTTCAAAGATGGCTTCTTCAACTATTCTCTTCCATTCAACAGAAATCCTAACGGTTCTATTGAATTTCTAAGAGATGGAACAACCAAAGAAGACGGATTTTACCCCGTTAGAGCCAGATTTGGTGACCAATTACCCATCGAATACATGTGGAGCGTTAAAGGTCGCTTAGACAGTTACCACAAAGATGGTCCAGCCAAGATCATGTTAGAAAAGCGCAAATGGTGCGATTACACCCAAACCCGACGAATTACTGATGAAGAGCTCAACCTTATGGGTGAAAAGATTTGTATGGCACTTGAATGTATCGAGCGGTCACTAAACATCCGCAACAGACGTTTAGGTAAGAAACCGATTGCGGTTCCAAAAATATCTGAATTCTCTTTGGGTACTGCGACTTTAGAGCGTAGTTGTAGAGAATTTTTAGATTTAGAATACTTTTCAAAGCGGCAAGAAATGTATCAGCATTACGCTCTACTTCCCTACCAACGAGTCGCTTCAGGTAGATCCCTGATTTTTGAATGCACAAACGTTGGAGAGTACGAGCAAGAGTTTGTTGTTTGGGGAAAACTCATTTACGAAGGAATTGGTTTACCTAAAGCAGACTGTGTTGCTAACGCCTGCCGAATCAAAGGCTCAGATGGATCAAGCACTGGCGACTGGATGGTTGTAACCGAGCTAAAACGTAATCCTCAAGGTCAATTTGAGGAAGCTACAAAACGTTCACCATCAGAAGTAGAAAAATCAGCCCGTGCAATTGTTGACAGAGTCGACGTGAAAAAGTTTGAAATCGTAATTAAAGTTGTGAATTGGCCAAGCGGTAGAAAAAGCAAATACAGTGCCTGGCACAACCTGCCAACAAGTGATCCTGAGAAAGCTAAAAACAAGTATATGCAACTCTTTGAAGCAGGAAGATATTATATTCTTGACGAATTAGTTGATGACATAATTTCAGATAGAGCAGCAAAAAGCCTTGACTACGCAGACAACAACATACTCTATTGTTTGCTAGCAGATTACTTGGCAGGCAAAGTAGTAGGGCATTCACGCATGCCTTTGCCAAAAGACTCTGCCACTTCATTTTTACGCTGGGTAAAGAGTAGACGTTTTCCTCCTAAAGCTGAACAGGCACGCTTAGTAGACCGTGTTTTCGGCAAGGAACCAATCGTTATGCTTCAGGGCCCCCCTGGAACTGGTAAAACCGAAACTTTACAGTTAGCAGTTCTAGCCCATTTAGCCGCTCACAGATCAGCTAGCTGCAGAGTGTTAATGGTTGCTCCTACTCACAAAGCAATTCAAGAGTTTATGACTAAGCTGGCTCGTTGTTGGCAAGAATACATAAGTGACGGCGGCAGGGATCTTATTGACCTGAGAATTTATCGTGCATTTAGCGGAGGCTCCTCAAACCCTATTGACGGCGTTAGATACATCAATTATAACGAAGACAAAGAAGCAGTGCAAGAACTCAAAAACTGCCTAATGAGTCAATCAACCCTAAACTCAGACTCTAATAACTCGTACCCTTTGGTTCTATGCTTAACCCCGCCGGGCTTGTATGGACTAATGAAAAAAATTGGTGATTCAGAACCACCTTGGGGAGAAGGCTTCTTTGATTTGCTCGTAGTTGACGAGGCAAGCATGATGCGTCTGCCGGAACTGATTCTATCCGGTAGTTTCCTTACTAAAAACAGCCAAATTCTTGTTGCTGGAGACCACCGCCAGTTACCCCCGATTGTAGCGCATAACTGGGAAAAAGAAGATCGAAGAACACTTGAAGAAATGGCCTCCTTCCTTTCAGCTATGGATTTTCTCCGATTACTGCGCAACGAGGATCTTGGAATTGAACGCATTAAATGTGTGCATCCTGCTGATATCCCAGCAGTAAGGTTGTGTGAAAGCCACAGATGCCATTCGGTTGTGGCGGAGTTCTTGAAGGAATGGGTGTATGAGAAAGACAAAATTGATTTTCACTCAGACCAAAAACAGACACTAACGGTTCCTAAAGCTGAAACAGACGGTTTAAGTGTTGTATTAGAGGCAGAAAACGTATTTGTTTTAATCGTACACGATGAAGCTGAAAGTTTCCAATCAAACCTGACTGAAGCTTCAATTGTTCATGCATTAGTCAAAAACGCCAAATCCGACAGCATAGGAGTAGTAACACCGCACAACGCGCAGAAAGGATTACTAAGAAACATGCTCGCTGAAGACTGCAAAGATATTCGAGTTGACACTGTTGAACGTTACCAAGGCGGAGAAGCGGACTTTATAATTATTGCTTCCACAGTTAGTGACCCTGACTATGTACGTAGTGAAAGCGAATTTTTACTTAACCTAAACAGAATCAATGTCGCCATTTCACGTATGAAAAAGAAACTGGTGATTGTTGCAAGCAGGTCAATTTTTGAGTTTATGCCACAAGACGCAAGAGATTACGATAAAGCACTACTTTGGCGTGGGATCTCAGAAACGGTTGGATTCACTGCTAACGCGAAGGCTAAATGGACTGGAAGTTTATCAGACTTTTTAGGGAAGAAGTCTTCTGAAGTTAAAATTGAAGTGTACATTAAATCCCCTAAACATTAACATTTACTCTACAGCACCTCTCTTACCAAGGGATCAGACTATAGCTTGAAAAATATACTTTCGAATAGGAATTGATATAGGTGAATATTTACTTGAATTAGTTTAGGAAAAGAGCTTTCATGAGTGACTCCACATCATATAAAGCACGTAAAACTAAACGAATTATCGGTGCAGCCTCAATTGTGTTAATTATTCTTTTTACAGTTCTATATTTCACCGGCTACATTTCCTTCATCATATGGCTTGCAGCAGATATTGCAGTCTGGGCAGTTGCTAACTTGCTTTTTAAAAGAATCGGAAAATAATAATTCAAATTCTTAATAAAAGGCGAAAGCCCATATTCTTTAGGTTATATTTTTGCCTCACGCTTATCAGAAAAAGCCAAACAGGCTGATAAATGAAAAAAGCCCATACCTTCTCCAGCACGCTTACAATCCAGTAGATTGGTTTCCCTGGAGTCAAGAAGCCATAGACAAGGCTAAAGCAGAGGATAAACCGATTTTCGTAAGCATTGGCTACTCAAGCTGTCATTGGTGTCACGTTATGGAAAAAGAATGTTTTGAAGACCAGCAGGTAGCTGATTTAATGAATGAAGCATTTGTATCCATCAAGGTTGATCGGGAAGAGCGACCTGACTTGGATGCAGATTACATGGCTGTTTGTCAAGCCATGGGTAAAAACTGCGGCTGGCCCCTAAATGTGCTTTTAACACCTACGCTTAATCCTTTTTTTGCCGCAAGCTACATTCCCAAAAACAGCCGCCAAGGTCTAATTGGCATGCTGGACTTAGTACCTCAAATTAAGCAAATTTGGAAAACCCAAAGACGCCACATGGAACTAGTTGGCGCCGACATTAAAAGTCGAATACAAGCTATGGAAAAAAGAATCCCCCAAAAGGCACTTGGGCAAGTAATCTTCCAAGAAGCTTTTGAACAGCTGAGTCGAGATTACGATACTGAAAACGGCGGGTTCGGGTATGCGCCTAAATTTCCTCGACCTCATAACCTTCTCTTTCTGTTACGTTATTATAGTCAAACAGGCGAAAAATCAGCGCTTTTGATGGTTGAACAAACCTTAAAACGTATGCGACAAGGCGGTATCTTTGATCAAGTTGGTTTTGGTTTTCACCGTTACAGCACTGATGATCACTGGTTGGTTCCTCACTTTGAAAAGATGCTCTACGACCAAGCACTTTTAGCAATAGCTTACACTGAAGCTTTTCAAGCTACACTCGAAAAAAGCTTTGCAGAAACAACGAAAGAAACCCTTGATTATGTTTTACGTGATTTAGCTGGGAAGAATGGGGGTTTCTATTCAGCTCAGGACGCAGACAGTGAGGGTGAAGAAGGCAAGTACTATCTTTGGACCGTTGACCAAATCCTAAAAGTTTTGTCGCCTGCTGATGCGGAGTTGGTGTTTCACATTTACGGTTTAAACCCTAAAGGTAACTATTATGAAGGCAGAAACCTAAATGGCAAAAACATCCTCCATATTGCTGAATCACTTGATGATCTTGCAGCATATGAAGGCATAGCAATTACAGAACTAAACAGCCGTCTCAAAGACATCAACAAAGTGCTTTTTGAGGATAGAAAGAAACGTGCACCTCCAATGACTGACGATAAAATACTAACTGACTTAAACGGATTAATCATCAGTGCCTTAGCCAAAGCTGGAAGTATATTGAATGAAGCAAAATATATTGAGGTTGCACAAAAAACTGCAGAGTTCATCTTAAAACAGATGCGGAAAGACGGTGTCCTCTATCATAGGTATGCAAAGGGAGAAGTAGCTATCGAGGGATTTCTTGATGACTACGCCTATCTAATTTATGGATTATGCCACCTATACGAAGCAACCTTTCAAGAGCACTACCTGCAAGAAGCAGCCGAGTTAACTACAACTATGATTACAAAGTTTTGGGACACAAAAAACGCTGGATTCTACCAGACACAAAACAGCCAATCAACAATGCCACGACTAAAACAAGTTTACGATGGGGCAGTACCCTCAGGAAATTCGGTAGCACTATACATCTTGTTGTGGCTAAGCCGATTAACAAACGAACCAAAATACGACGCAATGGCAACACAAATAAGTGAAACATTCGCAGATGAAATCCAAGCATCACCACAGGCTTTCACATTCTTTCTTTCAGCACTCCAACTTCAAATCGGTTCATCATACAGTGTTGTTTTAGTTGGCGACCAAAAAGAAAAAAGCATACAGGAAATCCTCAACGAATTAAGAAGACATTACCTGCCCACTACAATAATACAATTCAAACCGCCAAACATTCACGGTTCAGGGTATCAGCAAATCAACGGCAAAGCAACCGTTTACGTCTGCCAAAACCAAGCATGTCTACCACCAACAAACAGCATCAAGTTAATGCTTAAACACCTAGGCGTAAACCAAGAAAATATTAAATCCTAAACAGTAACCGATAAAACCAAGGGTAACACTCTTGAAAGGTATCTACGTTCTCGTAATCAGAATCGATACGTCGACAAACGTTAAGATTGGCGCATTAGGTACGATTTCTTTTAAAAAAGGTACATATGCGTATGTAGGTTCTGCGCAAAACAATCTGGAGTCAAGGGTGAAACGACACTTAAGCGATGACAAGAAACTTTTCTGGCATATCGACTATCTATTAGCTAATAAAGCAGCAAAAATTGTCAACGTCTATTACACTATTGGTGATAAAACAGAAGAATGCCGCATTGCAGGTTTAATGGCAAAGAAAACTCGGTCAATTCTTGGTTTCGGTTGCTCTGACTGCAGATGCAATAGCCACTTCTTCTTTGGCAAAGACTTTCGGTTTCTAAATGAATCTATGCAATCTCTTCAAGTTTAGATGTTTTCTTTCAATTGCCCAGTAAATATTAGTCTGCTTGTTGTTACTTCCCCCAGAACCGCTAAATCTTCAGTTGGCAAATAATTACTAGCGGATTCATCATAAAGTATGTTGCTGGATGCAGGAAATTCATCTGATTTCCAGAGTATGTAAGTTAACAGGATACCTTTTAGGGGTTCAATTATGAAGGATGCATCTCCAACGTTTCCCTTTAAACCACCGATTTTCTCTGCTGCTTTGAGCATTTCATCTGGTCTCTCACCAAAAAATTGCGCTATTGGATGGATTGCTCTTTTCTCAAAAGCACCTTCGTACGCATATCCACCTGGGACGTCTTTAAACTTAACAAGCTTGCCCGTAAGCGGAATAATTTCGGCATTGGAGTAATGGTCAAGTAACGTCTTCAATATTTGCAGGTGCCACTCGGTAAAATAATTGCTTTGAGTGCTGCTCAATTTATCTATTAAGGTACCAGTTTTTAGGTTAAGTGTAAAACCAAGAAAGTTGAAGTTCCCCCTCGATTTGGTTAGTTTGCGTAGTTTTTGTAGTCTCTCGGTTGAAAGGTTAAGTTTAATCACTTTAAACTCCAACTAAAAAAGAAGTGAAAGGTAGAAATTAATTCTTGTCCAAACCGAATTCTTCATGAATTGCCTTTACTACAGCTGCTCCATCTTTTTCTTTTACAACGAAAGAGATGTTTAATTCAGAGCTGCCCTGTGCAATCATGCGGATGTTTATGCCTTTATTAGCAACGATAGCGAAAATTTTCGATGCAATACCTAAAGTTCCTTTCATGTAAGCCCCCATAACTGCTATTACTGCAACATCATCCTCGGTTGTGACTTCACTCACTATTCCGCCACGTTCCAATAGTGCAATTTCCAGATTACTGATTGCTCTGCCAAGCATACCACGTTTTACTATCATTGAAATGTTCGCTTCAGAAACAGCCGTTGATATCATCATAACATTAATATTGTTTTTACCCAGCACTTCAAAGACTTTAGCATAGCTTCCCGGTGCACCAACCATCGCGGCGCCGTAAACGTTTAGCATAGCAACATCTTTAATCATCGCTACTGATTTAACAGGCTTGTTCTCGTTAGCGGCTGGTTCTTTGGTGATGAATGTGCCTGGATTTTCTGGATGCGCTGTATTTCGAATTCTCACTGGAATATTTTCTTTACTTACTGGTCCAAGGGCACGTGGATGCATGGCTTTCGCGCCGAAAATTGCCATTTCCGCAGCTTCCTGATAACTTAATTGTGGTAACATGCGCGCCTTTGGAACAATCTTTGGATCTGTAGTCATTATGCCGTCGACATCGGTCCATATCCAGACTTCGTCAGCTTTCAACGCTACACCTAAGATGGTTGCTGTATAGTCTGAGCCGCCGCGGCCTACAGTGGTTACGATACCGTCTTGATTTGCAGCTATAAATCCAGTAACCACTGGGGTTACTCCTTTTTCAAGTAACGGTCCAACACGTTCACGAATAAGGTGCGTTGTGAAATTCATTAACGGGTCAGCTTCACCGAAGTTTGAATCAGTAACTATACCTGCTTCTTTACCTGTAAAACATTGAGTTTCAACTTTGCAATCTTTTATTGCGCCCCAAACTATTGGTGCAGATAATCTTTCACCGAAAGATAACACATAATCTTTAGATTTCGGTGTTAACTCACCTACATAACATATTCCTGTTAGGACTTTTTCAAGCTCAACGATTGTCTTCTCAATGATTTTAGTGACTTCCTTCTGGATTGCTTTGCTTGTAATAGCAGATGAAATAGCCTCAACATGTTTCTTTAGAAGCTTTGAAGTGAAAGTTTGAATATTTTTTTCATCGCTTTTCTTAGCTTGGCAAGCTACTTCTATAAGCTCATTTGTAACGCCAGCTAAAGCCGAAACAACAACGACTACCTTGTTATCTTTCTTGGCATATTTGGTAACTAAATCGGCTACATGACGAATGTTCTCGCCAGTGCCAACACTGGTGCCGCCGAACTTCATTACTAACTTCATATTTTAGGACTCCGAATTACTATTTAGAATTCGATTTGCTAACTTATGTCTTATGTCTAAGAGGTCCCTTAAAACTGCACTGGCAGTTTCCATTCCACCTGCACCTCTACCGACAAGAGTTTGTTCACCAGCAAATTCAGTAGAGAACGTTACTGCATTGAGAACTCCACTAACACATAATGGATTAACCTTAGATATCTCAGTTGGCTTCACCGATACCGAGTCACCGTCAATTGAACCAATGAGTTTAATCGTATTGCTCCTCTTTGAAGCATCATCAAGCATTTGTAAAGTTACATCTCGAATGCCCGTTCTATCGACATCTTTTAGGGTTATTTTCTTGTTTAATATCCAATTCGCAAGAATTACCACTTTACATGCTGTATCAAAACCATCAATATCCATTGATGGCTCTCTCTCAGCGTAACCGAGCTTCTGAGCATTTGACAGTGCTTCTTGGAAAGCAATCCTGTTTTGAGACATCTCAGTTAAAATGTAATTTGTTGTGCCGTTAAGTATGCCTTTAATGGCGAGGATTTTGTCTCCTGCAAGGCAACGTTTAGCAAACTCAAGCATTGGTGTTCCACCACCAACTGTGCCGCTGAACCTGAAGTAAACATTGTTGTATTCAGCAAGTTCAGTTAATGCTGGCATTGCTAAAGCCAAAGGTCCCTTGTTGGTTGTAACAACATGCTTTCCTGTTCTAAACGCTTGAGTAATGTGCGATAGGGCGGGTTCACCATTTTGGATATTAACTGGAGTAACCTCAACAACTACTTCTGCTTCCACTGACTCTATAACTTCTAACGCTTTAATTCCTGGATGACCAAAATCTGGATCCGCAGAGATTGGATAACCCCTTTGCCTAATAGCTTCAAGCTTCTCAGGACTAAATCCTTTTGGATTAATAACTGCGCCGTCTATGTCTGCAATAGCAACGATTTTTGGGTTAAATCTATAATCTTTCACTTTCTCGACATATCTGTGAGCAAGAATATTCGTTACGCCTTTGCCGACTACGCCATAACCAACTAAAATAATCCTCATTTTCTGCCCTCACTTTGAAAGAAGTGGCACCGTAGCTTTTATGCCTAAAGCGCTTTCTATAGCTGACATTTCAGCATCCACTTCAATTGGTTTTTCACTCATGTTCACTGCAGTATCAGGATCCTTTAAACCGTGACCAGTAGTAACACAGACAACCCGCTCATCCTTATTGATAATGCCATTTCTGACCAGCTTCTTTAAACCAGCAATTGATGATGCACTTGCAGGCTCAACAAAGATGCCTTCAATCCGAGCTAAAAGCTTCTGGGCATCCAAAATTTCTTCATCAGTAACAGTTTCAGCTGTTCCATGCGATTCAACAATGGCGTTCATAGCTTTCTTCCAACTAACTGGTGCACCAATTCGAATAGCTGTAGCAACTGTTTCAGGTTTAGCAACAGGCACTATTTTACTACTATGACTTTTAATCGCTTGTGCAATTGGAGCAGAGCCTGCAGCTTGTATTCCAGTCATTTTCGGCAACTTCTTAATTAAACCAAGCTTATAGAATTCACTAAAACCCTTCCAAATAGCACTGATGTTTCCAGCGTTACCAACTGGCACAATTAAACGGTCAGGGGCATCATAGTTTAATTGTTCACAAATCTCATAACCTAAAGATTTCTGACCTTCAATACGGAACGGATTAATCGAGTTTAACAGGTAAATGCTCTTGTGTTTTTCAGCGAGCTTAAGCACAAACTCTAAAGCCTCATCAAAGTTCCCTTTAACCTGAAGCACTTTTGCGCCGTGAATCATAGCTTGGGAAAGCTTGCCATATGCAATTTTACCTGAAGGAATCAGTACAGTACATTTTATCCCTGCCCTTGCAGCATAAGCTGCTAAACTGGCACTCGTGTTGCCTGTAGATGCACAGATCACATGTCTTGCACCTAACTCTACAGCTTTAGTAACACCGACAGTCATGCCTCTATCTTTGAAGCTGCCTGTTGGATTTTCGCCCTCATTTTTAACGTAAAGATTCCTTAATCCCACCTGTTCACCTAAATGCTCTGACCGGTGCAAGCCTGTTCCGCCTTCGCTTAAAGTTACCAATTTTGTAGCTTCATGAATTGGCATAAAATCGCGGTAACGCCAAACAGAGAGCGGCGTCTTTTTCCACTCACCAGTCTTCAGTGTCTCCGACACTTTATCAAAATCAAGTTTAATTTCAAGGATGTCTCCGCATTTTCTGCAGAAGTATATTATATCATCGATTTCGTATTTTGTATGACAGTTTATGCATTCTTGATAACTCATGTAGTCATCTCCAACAAATAAGCGCCTTTCCCTGGTCGAGTCGCGAAAGCGTTTGAATCTAAACCAGCGGTCTTGAAGCCTTCATGCATTGCAAATGCAATTTTTGCTGCGTCACCCTTCTGCTTATTAACTATGGCTATCATTGCTGGTCCAGCACCACTGATCGTTACTCCAAGTGCGCCTGCTTTTAACGCGTTTTCTCTTACTTTACTATAACCCGGAATTAATGAAGCCCTCGCAGGCTCAACAATCTCATCAACCATAGATTGCCCAATTATATCAACATCTCCAATAGCGAAGCCTGCAGCCATGGCAGCTGCCTTGCTCAAATTATTAACGTGCCTCTCTAATGGAATGAGTTTTGGGATTACTGCTCGAGCTTTCTCTGTCTTGTTAGGAGGCGTAATCATTTTTGGCATAGCAACTGCAATCTCCATTTCTTTGGGGCATTCTAAATTAATTATCTCTAAAGGATGATATGATCTAATTAACACAAAGTTACCACATATGGCAGCTGACACATTATCTGCATGTTCCGAACCTGCAGAGGCAACCTCACCCTTTGCGGCATACTCGATTAATTGCCTACTGTTTAAACCCAGATTAAACATGGCATTAATGCCAAAAGCAACCGCTGCTGCTGAAGCGGCACTACTTCCTAAGCCCTTTCCTGGAAAGATGCCTTTTTCCACTTGAATACTGATGCCGCCTTGAAGCTTGAAATCATTCATCATTGTCTTAGCCACTAAGCCAGCAGTGTTTTTTTCTGGGGTAAGAGAAATTGTTCTAGCCCCAAGACCAGAAATTTGAAGCTTCAATCCTTGAGCAATACTTGTTAAAGTAACCTTGTCACTGGGATGCTCTAAGGCTATTCCGAAAACATCAAAACCTGGACCAAGGTTTGCGCTTGTTGCTGGCGCTTTAACTATTACTTGTTTTGGCATCTTGTTCCTCTCTGAGTTAGCAGACTTTATCGAATGTGAATATTATTAACATTATTGCTCTTTGTGCTGCGTTAACCTACAATGTTTGAAAGAACTTCGTAAGTTTTCAAGCTGTCTTTCTTCTCTACAACAATAATTGTTTCAGTCCAGCATGAAATAAACTCAATCATGTTAACGTTCTGCTCGGCAAGAAGGGTAGTGAGGAAAGCGACAACTCCCGGCGTTGCTTCCAACTCTTCAGGTGAATGAATAACAATCATCGTACAGTTCTCATGCTTAACAAGTGTACTAATACGCTCAGGCAAGTCAGCTCTGTCAAGCAGATAAACAAATTTACCTGGCAGATCCACTTTCATACCTGTTTTTGACTGCATTTCTTTTGACGTAATCATTACAGACTTTCGATCGAAAACTGCTATACTGCTTCGTTTTAGCAGTTGGAGAACTTTTTCTTCTCTTTTCTGCTTATGCTTCTGCAACTCTTCTGAGAAGCGCCGTAATGCAGCTTTCACGGCACTTGTATTGTTGGTTTTTAATTCAATTTGGATTTGGCGTGATAGCTCGCTTAAGTTAACTATGCCTTTTTCTAAAGCTTCAAGCAAGTAAGGTTTGTTCCGTAAATGATTTCTAACGTTTTGAGCTATCGTCATAACAAAAGAGGCTGTATCAAATAGCACATTTAAAGCTTTTTATGTAACAAAAAAGTCACAAGGTTTAAAAATACAGTCCGCAAGGATAGGGGAAAAACTTCCAACAAAAAATGGGGGATCAAGCAATAACCGAGAAAATTGTACTAGCATACAGTGGCGGATTAGACACATCCGTATTAATCAAATACCTCCAGGAAAAAAATAATGCAGAAGTAATAACAGTCACAGTTGATGTTGGTCAAGGCGAAGACCTAAAAGGCGCTGAACAAAAAGCAAAAAAACTTGGCGTTTTAAAGCACTTTTCAATAGACGCCAAAGATGAATTCGCTAAAGAATACATTTTTCCAGCCATAAAAGCCAACGCGCTCTATGAAGGAAAATACCCAATAAGCACCAGCCTATCACGACCACTGATTGCCAAAAAAATGGTCGAAATCGGCAAAAAAGAAGGCGCAACTGGTTTAGCACACGGCTGCACAGGACGTGGAAACGACCAAGTCCGCTTCGACATAACCTTAAGCTCCTTAGCACCTGAAATGAAAGTAATCGCCCCAGTTCGTGACTGGGAGCTAACACGCGAAGAAGAAATTGCTTACGCAAAAACCAAAGGCATCCCAGTATCAGAATCAGCTAAAAAATACAGCATAGATGCAAGCGTTTGGGGAAGAGCCATCGAATGCGGCTTACTTGAAGATGCCAGCGTAGAACCTCCAGAAGATGCCTACGAATGGACAACAGCCGCAGAAAAAGCACCCAACACACCAGAATTCATAACTATAAAGTTCGAGGCTGGTGAGCCAGTTGCAGTTAACGGTAAAGCAATGAAGCCACTTGAGCTAATTGAAACTGTTAACAAGATTGCTGGCAGAAACGGTGTAGGCAGAATTGACCACATCGAAGACCGCATCGTCGGCTTGAAATCCCGTGAAGTCTACGAGTGCCCAGCAGCGCTTGTTATACTTGAAGCTCATAAAGACCTTGAAAAAATGGTCATGACACGCCACGAAGTTCTATTCAAACAACAAATCGATGATCAATGGGTATTCCTAGCCTACGCAGGATTATGGGTTGACCCCTTAAAAGACGACTTAGACGCATTCATTAACCGTTCACAGGAAAACGTGAACGGAGAAGTCAAACTCAAGCTCTACAAAGGTAGCATGCAAGTAGTAGGACGCTCATCGCCGATGTCACTCTACGATAAAAACTTGGCAAACTATAACATTAAAACCAGTTTCAACCAGTTATACTCAAAGGGATTCATTGAACTCTGGGGTCTGCAAACAAAAATGTACAATGCATTAAAGGCAACAAAGAAACAAAAGCCCCAAAAGAATCCAAAGTAAACCAACTCTAAAAAAAGCAGGAGGGCAAAGAAGCGTCTAAAATGTTACATGGAGGAAGACTCGGCGATGTCCAGCAAGACGTTGCTAATTTTACCTCCTCAAGAAAAGATGACACTCGATTAGCAGAGGCAGTCATCGCCATCAACAAAGCCCACGTATCCATGCTTATCGAACAAAAAATCATTAAACAGCAAGATGGCGCAAAAATTCTAAAAGCCCTTGCCAAACAAGTTGCAAGCAAACTAGATCCATCAGCTGAAGATGTGCACATGGCAGTTGAAGAAGCAGTGCTTACTGAAGCTGGTCCTGAAGTCGGCGGAAACATGCACATCGCAAAAAGCCGCAACGATCAAGTTGCTACTGCCATCCGTATGCAGCTTCGCAAGGAGCTTCAAGTTATCCTGCAAGAAATTCTTGACATGCAGCAAAGCTTGCTTGAAACCGCTAACAAACACGTTAACACAATCATCCTAGAATATACACATCTGCAAGCCGCGCAACCTGTAACGTTTGCTCACTATCTACTTTCACACTTCGACGCTTTAGGTCGAGACATGCAGAGAATTCAAGGTGCCTATGAACGAGTTAACCTGTGTCCTCTTGGTGCAGGTGCTTTGGCAACGACAAGTTTTCCTATTAACCGTAAACGAACAGCTGAACTCTTAGGCTTCAGTGACGTGTTAGAGAACTCTATTGATGCAGTTGGTAGCAGAGATTTTATAGTTGAAACAATTGCTGCTTTAACCTTAACAGCGGTGAATCTAAGTCGTTTTGCTGAGGACTTAATTATTTGGAGTTCAACAGAGTTTGCTACAGTAGAATTACCTGACGAATTTACTTCAACCAGCAGCATCATGCCTCAAAAGAAGAATCCTGAGGTTCTTGAGGTTATACGTGCAAGAGCCAGCTACGCGCTTGGCGATTATGTTGCGGCAACAGCAACACTAAAAAGTTTACCGACAACTTACAATCTTGACTTCCAAGAAATAACTCCTAAGCTCTGGGCAGCAACCGATAACCTGAAAGCTTCCCTGAGTATCTTTACCAAAATAATTCCTAAAATTAAGGTTACAAGTAACGTTGAAGACAAAGCAGCTACAGGTTTTGTTGGTGCAACCGAACTAGCCAACATGCTTGTACGCAAATACACTGTGGCATTTCGAACAGCACACAAGATTGCAGGTGCATTAGTAAAGTCTTTAATTGATTCTAAAAAGACTTTGTCAGATGCAACTTCTCAGCTGCTCAAAAAAGTAGCGAAAGAAACTGCTAACATAACGCTAGAAGTTAAACAAGAAGACATAACTGAATGCACAAACCCACACAAACTTGTAGAAACTTATAAAGTGCAAGGTGGGCCATCCCCCATAGAGGTTAAAAGAGTTCTAGCATTAAAAGTAAAAGACTTAGCTGTATTGAAAGCTAAAATAGCGAAACTTGAACAGAGACTTGTTCAAAAAGAAAACGCGCTTGATAACACAGTGCAAGCTTATTCCCATACAGTTTCTGAGTAATCAAATCAATAATTAATCATCGGAGAAAGAAGAGCGAATGCCAAAAATAGAAAACATAAAAAAAGTACTTATTCTTGGAAGTGGAGCAATAAAAATCGGTGAAGCTGGAGAATTTGACTATTCAGGTGCCCAAGCTATTAAAGCAGTAAAAGAAGAGGGCATCGAAGTCGTTCTAATCAATCCAAACGTTGCAACAATCCAAACAGATAAAAAATTCGTCGGCGATAAAGCATACTTTTTACCTATAACCCCTGAATACGCGGAAAAAGTAATTGAAAAAGAGAGACCCGACGGAATTTTACTAGGTTTCGGTGGACAAACAGCTCTCAACTGTGGAACTGAACTGGCGGAAAAAGGTATTCTTGATAAATATGGTGTAAAGGTTTTAGGAACTAGTGTTGACGCAATAGAAAAAGCAGATAACAGAGACCTTTTTAGGCAAACGATGATTAACGCAGGTATTCCAATTCCGAAAAGCAAGAAAGCTAACTCAATTGAAGAAGCTGTTCAAGCAGCCAAGGAAATTGGCTACCCTGTTATGATTCGAGTTGCTTACACGTTAGGTGGTCAAGGTACAGGTGCCGCATTCAATGAAGAAGAATTAAGGCGTGTTGCTTCAATCGGTTTGGTTCACAGTCGAATCTCTCAAGTGCTTGTCGAAGAATATGTAGGTAAATGGAAAGAAATTGAGTACGAAGTTCTAAGGGATCAAGATGATACCTGCATGATTGTTTGCAGTATGGAGAACTTTGATCCTATGGGTGTTCACACTGGTGATAGCATCGTTGTTGCGCCTTCACAAACAGTCAGCGATGAACAATTCCAAAAATTGAAAGCAACCAGTTTCGCAGTTTTGAAAGCGCTTGGATTAGTCGGTGAATGTAATATTCAATACGCTGTTCACCCAGTAACAGGCGAATATAAAGTAATAGAAGTAAACTCGCGCTTATCAAGAAGCTCAGCTTTAGCTTCGAAAGCAACTGGCTATCCTATAGCTTATGCAACAGCTAAAATTGCTTTAGGTTACAGATTAAATGAAATTGTTAACAAAACAACAGGCAAGCCCGCAGGTTCTCTGGAACCAAATGTTGATTATATTGTTATTAAAATGCCACGCTGGGATTTCCAGAAATTCAAAAACCTAAATCGTCGTCTTGGAACCCAAATGAAATCTGTTGGAGAAGTCATGTCAATCGGCAAAACCTTTGAAGAAGCCCTACAAAAAGCAGTGCGAATGGTGGGGAATAATAGGGAATTAACAGATCCAATTAACGAAACAAGTTTAGATGCAATTAAAAAAGAATTAGCTAATCCAACAGATGAACGACTCTTTTATGTTGTTGAAGCTATCCGGCGAGGAATATCCTTAGAAGAAATCAATAGCTTAACTGGAATTGTTCCGATCTTTTTAGAAGCAATAACAAGAATTGTTGAATTTGAAAATACACTAAAAGTATCTGGATTAACTCAAGAGACTCTGTTGAAAGCTAAAACATTAGGCTTTTCAGACAAAAAAATTGGTAGAATCTTCGAAAAGAATGAAGCTACAATACGCGAACTGCGTTCAATCTTTAAAATTCAACCGGCTGTAAAACAAATACAAACAGCAAAACGCTGGTCAGAAAAAGCAAACTACCTTTACTGCACTTACAATAGCAACAAAGACGATATAGAGTTTACTCAATCAAACAAGACACTTGTTATCGGTTCAGGCTGTTATAGAATTGGTTCAAGTGTTGAATTTGACTGGTGCTGTGTTAACACAACATGGGCATTGAAAGAAAAAGGTATAAACGAAGTAATTATGATTAACTGCAACCCCGAAACTGTTTCAACGGACTTTGACGTTCTAGACAAGCTTTACTTCGAAGAATTAACTTTAGAACGCATATTAGACATCTATGAAAGAGAAAAACATCCCAGCGTTGTAGTGAGTGTAGGTGGACAAATACCCAACAATCTGGCTCTTAAGCTTGATTTAAACGGAGTAAAAATTCTTGGAACAGCTGCTAAAGACATAGACAGAGCTGAAGACCGATCGAAATTCAGCGATCTACTGGACAGTTTAGAAATAGAGCAGCCAAAATGGAGCAAACTAGAAAGTCTTGAGAAGTCTAAGCTCTTTGCAAACAGAATCGGTTATCCAGTTCTTATCAGACCCTCTTATGTTCTGTCAGGTTCAGCAATGAGTGTTGCCTATGATGAATCTCAACTTGAGGACTACTTGAAAAAAGCAACTGAAGTTTCTCAAGAAAATCCTGTAGTTATTTCCAAGTTTATTCTTAACGCACGAGAAGTAGAAGTTGATGGTGTCTGTGATGGTGAAAATGTTTTCTTAGGTGCAATAATCGAGCACGTAGAAAACGCTGGTGTCCACTCTGGCGACGCAACAATGTCCCTTCCTGCAATGACGATTGACGAAATCACAAAAGAAAATATTCGGAGAATAACAAGGAAAATCGCGCGAGATCTATGCATCAAAGGGCCATTTAACATTCAGTACTTAGTTAAGAACCGTGATGTCTTCGTTATAGAATGCAATCTTAGAGCTTCAAGAAGTATGCCCTTTGTTTCTAAGGCAATAGGCAAGAACTTGATGGATTTGGCTGCACGTGCAATGATGGGTGAAAAAATTGAGGACGGCGAAGCAGTTTCTGAAAAATTCGGTGTTAAATATCCGCAGTTTTCATTCATGAGGCTGGAAGGCGCAGACCCTGTAACAGGTGTAGAAATGGTGTCTACAGGTGAGGTTGCATGTTTCGGACGTAGCTTTGAGGAAGCTCTCTTGAAGGCTATGCTTGCTGGTGGAACAAGAATTCCCAAGCGCGGTGATTCTATATTGATCAGTATTGGTGGCGAAAAAGAGAAGGCAGTTCAAATTGCCAAGAAAATAATGCATAACGGTTACAGAATACTTGCTACTGGTCACACTGCGGATGCTTTGACGATGAGTGGAATAGCTTGTGAAAAGGTGTACAAGATAAGCGAAGGGCAAAAACCAAACGTTCTTGATCTCCTCATGGATAGAAAAATAAATTTCGTATTTAACATACCGCATCCTAATAGGATTGTAACTCAAGCAATCACAGATGGTTATTTAATACGACGAAAAGCTGTTGAGTTTGGGGTTCCAGTGTTTACAAATTTGGAATTGGTTGATAGCTTAGTAAACGCGCTACAGAATCATATCGATTTTCAAATAAGTTAAATATAGTCCTTCCTTTTTCTTTTTGTTCTCTTATTTTTAAGGTGTTTTAGAGCTGTGGATTTTAGTAAATAATTCCTGTTGATATATGAAATATATGCAGAAGACTTAAAAGCTCTATATGAAATTTAGTGGAGGGTTTCAATCCTAAAATATAGCTCTATCAACAGAAAAGCGGTTCTGGTTCTTGAAGACGGAACGTTATTCATCGGAAAGGGTTTTGGTGCAACAGGAAAGGTTTTTGGTGAGGTAGTTTTTTCAACTCAGATGGTTGGTTATCCAGAAGCATTAACTGACCCGTCATATAAGGGACAAGTTTTGACTTTCACTTACCCAATGGTGGGGAATTATGGTGTTCCATCAAACGAATTGAACTTGGGTTTACCGCTTTATTTTGAATCAGATCATATACAGGTTCAAGGTTTAATTATACATGAACTCTGTCTTGAACCATACCACTGGGCATCCACAAGAACGCTTGACAAGTGGCTTGCCGACGAAGGCGTTCCTGGTATATACGGTTTAGACACCAGACGATTAACAAAGAAGCTTCGGACTCACGGTGTCATGCTTGGTATGCTGCAGGTTTTTGATGTAGATGTAGAACCAAACATGCAGGAGTTGGCAAATGGTGGTAAGCAAATTGTAGATCCCAACTTAACTGACTTGGTTAAGGAGGTTTCAGTGAAAAAGCCTTGCATATATAATGTTGATGGAAAACTAACAGTTGTTTTGATTGATTGTGGAGTAAAATATAGTATTATACGTAACCTGCTTAAACGAGGCATAAATGTTGTTCGCGTTCCCTATGACACTTCTGCAAGCGATGTTCTTTCTTACAATCCTGATGGTGTCTTCATAAGTAACGGTCCAGGTGACCCAAAACGCAACGTGAAGACAATTGAATGCATTAGAGAACTTGTTGACAAGAAACCCTTAATGGGTATATGTTTGGGCGCTCAAATCTTGGCGTTATCAATGGGCGCAGATACTTACAAACTAAAGTTTGGTCACAGAGCTCAAAACCAGCCAGCGCTTGACCTGAACAATAAACGTTGCTATATTACAACACAAAATCACGGTTACGCCATAAACATGGAAACCCTCGCAGATACAACTCTTGAGCCATGGTTCATAAATCCCAATGATAAAACCACCGAAGGCGTTAAACACAAAACTAAGCCAGTCTTTGCCGTCCAGTGGCATCCAGAAGCATCACCGGGACCCTACGACACTGAATTTTTGTTTGATAAATTCAAAAAAACCTTGGAGGCTAAATAATGCCGAAATTCGATTGGATACACAAAGTTCTAGTTCTTGGAAGTGGCGCAATTAAAATCGGTGAAGCAGCCGAATTCGACTACAGCGGCAGCCAATGCTTAAAGGCGCTACGAGAAGAAGGCATAGAAACCGTTCTCATTAATCCTAATATAGCTACTATTCAAACTGACCCGCGCCTATCAGGCAAAGTTTACCTGTTGCCAGTCACTCCAGAATTTGTTGAGAAAGTCATCGCTAAAGAACGACCTGACGGAATCTTACTGGGTTTTGGTGGACAAACCGCACTTAACTGCGGAATTGAACTTTCTAAGACAGGTGTTCTTGACAAATATAACGTGAAGGTTCTAGGTACACCAATTTCAGCCATTGAAGATACTGGTGATCGGGAGCGGTTCCGACAGGCTATGCTCAAGGCGGAGGTTCCTCCTCTGAAAAGCAGGTCTGCGACAAGTTTAACTCAAGCTATGGAAATTGCTGATGAAATTGGTTATCCAGTAATTGTTCGTGTAGCTTACACTTTGGGCGGTAAAGGTTCAGGTGTAGCTCATGATGTTGCTGAATTGAAAGAGACTGTTACTCGTGGTATTGCTCAGAGTCGTATTGGTCAGGTGCTTATCGAAGAGTATGTTGGTCACTGGAAAGAAGTTGAATATGAAGTTATGCGTGATTATGCTGATAATTGTTTAACTGTTTGTAACATGGAGAACTTTGATCCTATGGGTGTTCACACTGGTGATAGCATCGTTGTTGCGCCTTCACAAACCATGACGAACCGTGAGTACCATCATATCCGTTCAATCTCAATTAATGCTATTCGGCACTTGGGAATAGTGGGTGAATGTAACATTCAATGGGCTCTTAACGCTAACTCTGAAGAGTGCCGAGTTATAGAAGTCAACTCAAGAATGTCACGCAGTTCGGCGCTTGCCAGCAAAGTTACAGGTTATCCGTTGGCTTACATAGCTACTAAATTAACTATTGGTTACCTTCTGCCTGAACTTATTAACAAGGTAACTGAAGTTACAACCGCCTGCTTTGAACCAGCTTTAGACTATATTACTGTAAAGATTCCACGTTGGGACCTGCAGAAGTTCAAGAATGCCGATCGCCATGTTGGGCCTCAAATGCGTTCTGTAGGTGAAGTCATGGCGATTGGACGCTGTTTCGAAGAAGCTTTGCAGAAAGCAGTTCGTATGCTAGATATTGGAAAGATTGGATTGCTATGTAATCCTGAGGATTCTGAACCAGAGAGTGAAAATAGTATAAGAGACGCATTGGCGAATCCAACAGACGAGCGATTGTACAAGATTGCTAAAGCCATAAAGATGGGTATAAGCATCAAAGAAATTTATCGTTTAAGTGGTGTTGACCCATTCTTCCTAAACAAAATCAAAAACATAATTGCTATGGAAGAGACGCTTCGCGGTTTAAACCTTGGAGAGGATTCTGCTGTTGAAGTTATACGGGAAGCTAAACGTATCGGTTTCTCTGATGAGCAAATTGCGGTTTGTCAAAACACTGATGAATTAACCATACGCAAGTACAGAAAAAACGTTAACATTATCCCTGCTATAAAACAGATTGACACTTTAGCTGCAGAGTGGCCGGCTAAAACCAACTATCTCTACATGACGTATGGTGGAGATGAGGATGACATAGAATTAAGCAGCACAAATAGCAAAGTCATCGTTTTAGGCGCAGGTGTCTTTCGTATCGGCTCAAGCGTAGAATTCGACTGGTGTGGTGTTAACACAGTTTGGGCATTAAAGAAAAACGGTATACAAGAAGCCATAATGGTCAACTACAATCCAGAAACCGTCTCAACAGACTATGATGTGTCGGATAAACTGTACTTTGAAGAGTTAACTATAGAACGAATTATGGACATTTACGACAAAGAAAATCCAATGGGAATAATCACAAGCGTTGGAGGCCAAATACCTAACAACTTATCAATGAAACTAACCGATTATGGCGCTAAAATCCTTGGTACATCTGCAGCGAATGTCGACTTAGCAGAGGACCGTTCAAAATTTAGTGCACTTCTTGATCAACTAGGCGTTTCTCAGCCAAGCTGGAGCAAGCTTCAGTCTATTGAAGAAGCAAAACGGTTCGCGCAAAAAATCAGCTATCCAGTTTTGGTGCGTCCAAGCTATGTGCTTTCTGGATCAGCAATGCGTGTAGCCTACAACGAGGTTTCACTGGAGAACTTCCTCAATTTAGCCGCTAAAGTTTCACGTGACCATCCTGTTGTCATCAGCAAATTTATAACTCGCGCAAAAGAAGTTGAAGTCGATGGAGTGTCAGATGGAGAAAATGTTCTAATCGGTGCCATTATGGAACACGTAGAAAATGCTGGTGTTCATAGTGGTGATGCAACCATGACAATTCCGCCTCAAGCCTTAAAGCTTGAAGTTCAAAAAGACATCGAGAATGCAACTCAAAGAATTGTTAAAGCCCTAAAAATCCGTGGCCCCTTTAACATTCAGTACCTTGTTAAAGATGATGTTGTAAACGTTATTGAATGCAACTTGCGTGCTTCCCGTTCAATGCCTTTTGTAAGCAAGACGCGTGGTATAAATTTGATTGATCTTGCAACTTTGGCAATGCTGGGTAAATCAATTGGTCATGTTCAGCTTTCACCTATGAAGGTTGCACCTCATGTTGGTGTTAAGGTTCCGCAGTTTAGTTTCATGCGTTTAAGTGGTGCTGACCCAGTTCTCGGTGTAGAAATGTTAAGCACAGGTGAAGTGGCTTGCCTTGGCGAGAACTTTTCAGATGCTTTCTCTAAAGCGTTGCAGGCTGCAGAATTCAAGATTCCACCACAAGATGGAGCAGTTTTAATCAGCGTTGGTGGAGATCAAGAACGTAAAAAACGGGTTGTGCCAATCGCAAGGGCACTTGCGGAACTTGGTTTTAGAATCTATGCAACTGCACATACTGCAGACGTACTTAACGCTTCAGGAGTCAATACAACTGTTCTCTTTAAAGTTAAAGATGCTCAGGTAAACCCAAACATACTTGATTACCTGCAAGGGCGAAAAATCGATTTAGTAATTAACGTTCCAATCGCAAATCGTCAAGCAAGTTTTTCAGAGATCTTAACCGATGGCTACATTATTCGCCGCCAAGCAGTAGAATTCAACATACCAGTCATTACTAACCTGCAATTAGCCGAAGCCCTTGTTGAGGTGCTAAAGAAGAAAGGGCAAAATGGAACATCGATTCGCAGTCTCAACGAGTACATGGATGATATACCCTGGAAACAATGGTAACTACACCATTTTTTTAATTTTTATTAAAAAAAGTTCCAATAGGAACCTCTACTATCGGTTTCCTATAATCCTATTAAAATAAAAAATATGCTGGCGTCTGCGTGTGTTATCTTTTTTGTTTTAATTTAGTAGTTATCTAATTATGCTGTTTAATCTTGTTATAGGTTTAGAAGGCGTTTTTTTGCGTAAATAATATATTCTTGCGGTTACTTTTCGATTGGCATTAAGGTAAGGCTGTTTGTCTAAACAAAGTAAAAACACTCGGACAATAGAAGAGATTAACGAGAAAATCCGTAAAGGAGACGCTCAAGTCTTAACCGCTGAAGAAATGAAAAAACTAGTCGAAAGCAGCGGTGTCGAAGTCGCTTTTAAGGAAGTTGATGTTGTTACAACAGGCACTTTTGGAGCTATGTGTTCTTCAGGCGCTATAATAAACCTTGGACATTCTGATCCGCCAATTAAAATC